>CANMWW010000247.1 GCA_947500965.1 Alphaproteobacteria bacterium | reverse complement strand
GTACTTGTCGCCGGGATAGCCCAGCGACGGCCGCTGGCCGAGGCCGGCGCCGAGCACGGCCTCGGCGCGCGGGTTCATCGTGTTTGTCGCGGGGTTGAGGTTGACGCAGTCGCGCTCGTGGATGCTCCGGTTCAGCGCGACGAGGCGGTCGATCTCGTCCGATGTCGCCGCGGGATCGCACGCGGCGGTCTCCGCGGCGATCGACTGGACGAGGTCCTCGCAATGCGCGGGGACCCAGGCGCGGCGGGCGAGCGCTGCCATCGGCGCGTCGCTCACCAGTCGACGACCGTGCCGTCGGGCAGGACGGCGTCGCGCGAGGTGAAGGGCTCCTGCCGGAACGGGTGCTTCGCGGCGACGCGCTCGTCCACCTCGATGCCGAGGCCCGGCGCCTGCGGCAGCTGCCAGCATCCGTCGACCATGCGGATCGGGCCCTGGACGATCTCGCCATACCAGGGCACGGCGCCGACCATCTCCTCCTGGATCACGAAGTTGGGCGTCGCGACGTCGAAATGCAGCGCCGAGACGCCGGCGATCGGCCCCAGCGGGTTGTGCGGCGCCACGCCCATCATCGCGGTCTCCGCCATCGCGGCGATCTTCCGCCCCTCCCAGATGCCGCCGCAATGGCAGAGGTCGGGCTGCACGATCGCGACCGCGCGCTGCATGCACAGCTCCTCGAAGTCGCGGCGGTCGATCAGCCGCTCGCCGGTGGCGATCGGCACGCGCGTGCGGTCGGAGACCATGCGCATGGCGTTGGCGTCGCCGGGCTGCACCGGCTCCTCGGCGAACATCGGGCGATAGGGCGCCAGCGCCTCGATGCACTGCACGGCCAGCGCGACCGAGGCCGGCTTGCCGTGGAAGTCGACCATGATCTCGATGTCGTCGCCGGCGGCCTCGCGCAGCGTGCGCATCCAGCCATCGATCCCCGCGATCGCCTTCGAATCCGCGGTGTAGTGCATGAACAGCGGGAAGAGCACCTTGAAGGCGCGGTAGCCCTTGCCCAGCACCTCCTGCACGTAGTCGCGCAGCTGGTTGCGCTCCTTCTGGTCGTAGACCGCGCGCATGTTGCCGAGGCCGAGATGGGTGTAGACCGGCACGCGGTCGCGGGTCTTGCCACCGAGCAGGCGCCAGACCGGCAGGCCGACCGACTTGCCGAAGATGTCCCAGAGCGCCTGCTCGATGCCCGCGATCGCGGAGCGGCCGATGACGCCGAGCTTCCAGAAGCCGTGCTTGGTCATGGTGCGCACGGCGTTCTCGATGTCGCGCGGGTCGAGGCCGACCACCAGCGGCGCGAGGTCCTCGACGCAGCCCACGACGGCGCGCGTCTTCCACTCGAGCGTCGCCTCTCCCCAGCCGAAGAGCCCGTCCTGGTCGGTCTCGACCTTGACGAACACCCAGTTGCGCATCTCCGCGTTCACGACGAGCGTGCGGATGGCCGTGATCTTCATGTCTTTCCCCGCTTGGTCTTCCGCCCGGGACCCTGTCGCGAAAGGCTGGAACGTGCAAGTTTTGCAGCCGATGCTCGAGCGCAAGCCAGGACAGGGCGCGGCGCCCCGCGCCGGCGGCACCGGGCGCGCGCGGCGGCGCGTGGCCATGGCCCTGCTCCTCGCGGGGCTGCTCGCGGCCGCCGGCCCCGCGTGCGCGCTGCCCTACGAGGTGCATGTCGCCGGCAGCGGCGACGACGCCCTCGACCGCGCCATCTCCTCCGTCTCGACTCTGGTGCGGCTCTCGCGCGACGGCGCCGCGGACGGCTTCTCGCTGGTCGCCCGCGCGCGCGAGGACGCGGAGCGGCTGGAGGACGCCGCGCGCAGCCTCGGCTTCTACGGCGCGACGGTCGACGTGCACCTCGCCGGGCGGCCGGCGCATGACGATGGCCTCGCCGCCGCGCTCGAGGCCGGCGACCCCGCCGCGCGCGTGCCCGTCGACATCACCGTGGCGGCGGGGCCCGCCTATCGCGTCCGGCGCGTCGCGGTGGACGGGCTGCCACCGGGCAGCGCCACGCGGCCGCGCCTGGAGCCGGGCCAGCAGGCCCGCGCCGGCGACATCCTCTCGGCGGAGGACGCGCTGCGCGAGGCGCTGCGCGCCGAGGGCCATGCCTTCGCGCGGATCGCGCGGCGCGAGCTGCTCGTCGACCATGGCGCGCGGGCGATGGACGTCGCCTTCGTCGCGGAGCCCGGCCCGCGCGTCGCCTTCGGCACGATCTCGCTGGGCGGGCTCGGCCGCGCCAATCCCGGCTTCGTGCGCCGCAAGCTCGGCGTGGCCGAGGGCGAGGAATTCGATCCCCGGCGGCTGGCGTCCGGGCGCGACGCGCTGGCGCAGACCGGCGTCTTCTCGAGCGTGCGCGTGCGCGCCGCCGAGGTCGCGGATGCCAGCGGCAGGGTCCCGGTCCATGTCGACGTCGTCGAGCGCCCGCCGCGCAGCATCGCCTTCGGCGCGGCCTGGTCGACCGACGAGGGCGGCATGCTCAACGCACGCTGGCAGCACCGCAACCTGCTGGGCAGCGGCGAGCAGCTGCGCCTCTCCGCGGAGCTCTCGCATCTCTTCGTCAACAGCGTCGAGGACTTCGCCGGTCGCCTCGACGCGCAGCTGCGCCTGCCGGACCTGTTCGCGCCGGGCCTGTCGCTGCGCCTCGACGCGGGCGCCGTGCGCGAGCGGCTCGACGCCTATGACCGCGACGCCACCTTCGCCGGCGCGGCCGTGGAGAAGCGGATCTCGCCCGAACTGGTCGCCAGCCTCGGCGGGCTCGTCGAGCGCTCGCATGTCGTGCAGGGCGACGACGAGCGCTTCTACACCCTCGTCTCGGTGCCCGGCACGATCGAGTGGGACAGCAGCGACGACCGCCTGGAGCCGACGCGCGGCTGGCGGCTCGGCGGCACGCTCGCCCCCGCGAAGTCCTTCACCGACACGCAGGGCGGCTTCGTCTCGGCGCGCGGATCGGCGCGCACCTATCTCGACCTCGGCGGCACCGGCGGGCGCAGCGTGCTCGCGCTGCGCGCCGGCGCGGGCTCGATCCTGGCGGGCAACCGCGGCGACGTGCCGGCCGATCGACGCTTCTACGCCGGCGGCGGCGGGTCGGTGCGCGGCCATGCCTACCAGTCGATCGGGCCGCATGATTCGCGCGGCCAGCCGGAGGGCGGCCTGTCGCTGCTCGAGGGATCGGTCGAGCTGCGCCAGCGCTTCGGCGGGAACTGGGGCGCGGCGCTCTTCGCCGATGGCGGCGGCGCTGCGGCCACGCGCACGCTGGGCTCGGCGGACCTGCGCATGGGCGTCGGCGGCGGCGTGCGCTACTACACGCCGATCGGCGCGATCCGCCTCGACCTCGGCCTGCCGGTCAGGCCCGAGCCCGGCGCCAGCCGCTTCGCGCTCTATGTCGGCATCGGGCAGGCCTTCTGATGCGCAGGCTCGCCCTCCTCCTGCTGGTCCTGCTCGGCGTCCCCGCGCTGCTGGCGCTCGCGCTGCCCGTCGCGCTCGACAGCGACTGGGGCCGCGCGCGCCTCGCCGCGCTGGCGGAGCGCGCGACGCGCGGCGGCGACGCGGCGCTCGCGATCGACGGCCTGTCCGGCGATCCGCTCTCGCGCCTCGCCGCGCGGCGCATCGTCGTCTCCGACCGCGACGGGCCATGGCTGGAGATCGAGCGCGCCGAGCTTGCCTGGTCCCCGGGCGCGCTGCTGCATCGCCGCCTCGAGGTCTCCTCGCTCGAGGCCGCGCGGGTCGCGCTGCTGCGCCTCCCGTCGTCGCGCGACGCGTCCGGCCGGGACGAGGCCGCGTCGGCACCCCCGGTCGACGTCGATGTCGCGCTGGTCGCGATTGCGCGCCTCGAGTTCGCGCCGGCCATCGCCGGCGAGGCGCCGGCGCTCGGCCTGCGCGCGCGCGGCACGTGGACGAAGGCGGGCGCGGCGCTGGAGGCGGAGGCACAGGACGCCGCGCGGCCGTCGGACCGGATGGCGCTCTCGCTGCGCGCCAACGCGCCGGGGATCGAGGCGCGCGCGACCCTCGCCCAGGCGGCGGATGGCTGGGCCGCGCGGCGCCTGGGCATCGAGGGCGCGCCAGCGCTGGAGCTGCGCGGCACGGCGAGCGGGCCTGTCTCCGCGTTGCGCGTCGCGCTCGATGCCGAGGCTGGCGAGGCGCGCGCGCGGATCGCCGGCTCGCTGGACCTTCGGGCGTTGCGCGGGGAAGCGGAGGCGGCGATCGCAAGCTCGGGCATGGCGCCGGCGCCGGGTCTTGCCTGGCGCAGCCTGCGCGTCGAGGCGACGCTCTCCGGCGCGTTGCGCGCGCCGCTGCTGCGCGCGCAGGTCGCGGCGGAAGGGCTGCGCGCCGGCCCGCTCGCCACGGCGCGGCTGGAGGCCTCGGTGGAAGGCGAGGCGCGCGAGCAGGGCACCACGCTCGAGCTGCGCGCCCGCGCCGAGCGGCCCGTGCTCGAGGGCGACGACGGCGGCCTGCTCGCCTCCTCGCCCCTGGAGGCGCGCGCGCGCATCGCCCTCGGCGAGGGTGGCGCGCGGATCGAGGCGGCACGCATCGAACACCGGCTCTTCGCCGCGCGCGGCGAGGCCAGCCTCGGCGCGCGCGGGATCGATGTGCGCGCCGAACTCGACATCCCGCAGCTTGCCGAGCCGATCGGCGCGCTCGGCATCGTGGCGCGCGGCG
>CANMWW010000246.1 GCA_947500965.1 Alphaproteobacteria bacterium | reverse complement strand
GTCGCCCTGCAGGAAGGCGAGGTAGACCCTCCCCGAAGCCGATTCGTCGACGGGCATGGAGAAGCCGATCGGCACGGTGAAGGTCGGGGCGCCGCGGTTCTCGACCCGCGCGACCGTCACCATGCGACCGCCGCTCGGCCCCGAGACATGGCAGGACTGGCGGATCTCCTCGGCGAGCCTGCGCATCTCGGGGTACGCGATCTCCAGGAGCGACGCGGTCGCCGGCCGGCGCAGGCCCTGCTCGAAGAGCCGGTTCGTCAGGACGTAGCCGTCGCCCGCCTCGCGCGCGAGGTAGCCCCTCGCCTCGAGCGTGCGGAGCACGCGGAAGATCTCCCCCGTCGAGCGTTGCAGCGCGCCCGCGATGCCGCTGAGCGTGAGCGGGTCCGGCGCGCGCGCGAGGAGCTCGACGATGTCCAGCGCCTTGTCGAGCGCCGGCACCGAATAGGACCGTCCAGCCTTGCCGTCGCCGCCCACCTGTGCCCCCGTCGCGTGATGCCCGCCATTTTCGCGAATGGAAATCGGTTTGACAAATGAAACAGCCCCGTGCCTACAGTCGATGGCGGGGGAGATGCGTTGAACTACCGATTCAACTTCCGGGACATCTGGGCCCAGACGGATTTCATCCTCGAGGGGATCCTCGTGACCCTCGCGCTGACCGTGGTCACGATGCTCTCCGGACTGGTCATCGGGACGCTCGGCGCGGCCGCGCGGGTCCACGGGCCGCGCTGGCTCTCGACCATGGTCGCGGCCTATGTCGAGGTGATCCGCAACACCCCGCTGATCGTCCAGCTCTTCCTCGTGTTCTTCGGGCTGCCGAGCGCGGGGATCAGGCTCGACGCGATGACGGCGTCGATGATCGCGCTGGGCATCAACCTCGGCGCCTACTCGACGGAGATCATCCGCGCCGGGCTCGAGGCGATCCCGCGCACGCAGGTCGAGGCCGGGCGCTGCCTCGGCCTGTCCGGCGTGCAGGTCTTCCGCCACGTGGTGCTCTTCCCGGCCATCAAGGTGATCTACCCCGCGCTGTCGAGCCAGTTCGTGCTGCTGATGCTGGGCACGAGCGTCGTCTCGCAGATCTCCGCGCCCGACCTCTTCCACGTCGCCTCGATCATCCAGTCGCGCACCTTCCGCGACTTCGAGATCTACGCCGTCGTCTCGGGGATCTACCTCGCGCTCGCGCTCGCCATGAAGCTCGGCTTCGCGGCGATCCACCACCTCGCCTTCGGCCGCCGATGATCCGCGAATTCGCCGCCATCGACGTCTACTACCTGCTGCTGGCGGCGCGCTGGACGCTTGCGCTCACCGCCCTCGCCTTCGTCGGCGGCGGCCTCTTCGGGATCGTCGTGGCGCTGATGCGCGTCTCGCCCTTCATGCCGCTGCGCGCGCTCGGCGCGGCCTACGTTAACGTCGTCCAGGGCATCCCCCTCCTGGGGTGGCTCTTCGTCTTCTTCTTCGGCCTGCCGATCCTCGCGGGCGTGCAGGTCTCGTCCTGGGTCGCCGCCACCATCGCCTTCTCGTTCTACGCCGGCGCGTTCCTGGGCGAGATCTGGCGCGGCTGCCTGCAGGCGATCCCGCGCCAGCAATGGGAGGCGGGCGCCGCGCTCGGCCTCGGCTTCGGCGAGCAGCTTCGCCACGTCATCGTGCCGCAGGCCGTGCGGGTGGCCATACCGCCCACTGTCGGGTTCCTGGTGCAGCTCATCAAGAACACCTCGCTCGGCGCGGTGATCGGCTTCGTCGAGCTGACCCGCGAGGGCCAGCTCACGAATGCCGCGACCTACCGCCCCTTCACCGTCTACATCGCCGTCGCCGCGATATACTTCGCGATGTGCTTCCCGCTGACGCAACTGAGCCGGCGGCTCGAGAGGAGGCTGCGTGTCGCTCGTTGAACTCAAGGGCGTCGTCAAGCGCTTCGGGACGAACACCGTCCTCGACGACGTGTCGATGAACGTCGAGCGCGGCGAGATCATCGCCGTGATCGGCCGCTCCGGCTCAGGCAAGAGCACGATGCTCCGCTGCATCAACGGCCTCGAGCCGGTGCAGGGCGGCACGGTCGTCGTCGACGGCGAGACCGTCAGCGCGCCCGGCGCCGACCTGCGCGCGCTGCGCCAGCGCGTCGGCATCGTGTTCCAGAGCTACAACCTCTTCCCGCACCTGTCGGTGGAGAAGAACATCACCCTCGCGCCGCGCGTCGTGAAGGGCATCGATCCGGGCACCGCGCGCGAGCTCGCGCTGGGCGTGCTGCGCCGCGTCGGCCTCGCCGAGAAGATCGACGCCTATCCCGACCAGCTCTCCGGCGGGCAGCAGCAGCGCGTCGCGATCGCGCGCTCGCTCGCCATGCAGCCGAAGCTCATGCTCTTCGACGAGATCACGTCCGCCCTCGACCCGGAGCTCACGGGCGAGGTCCTCAAGGTCCTCGAGCAGGTCGCCGCCGAGGGCATGACCATGATCCTGGTCACGCACGAGATGGGCTTCGCGCGCCGCGTGGCGACGCGCGTGGTCTTCATGCACCAGGGAAGGATCTGGGAGGAAGGCGGCGCGCGCGAGGTGCTGGAGAAGCCGCGCACGCCCGAGCTCGCGACCTTCCTCGACGCCGTGCTGCACTGAACGCAACCGCCAACCAAGGGGAGACGAGACGATGAAACGCTTCGCGATTGCACTCTTCGCCGCCACGGCCATGCTGGCCGGCGCGGTCCAGGCCAAGGCCGACGCCATGGCCGACATCCTCAAGAAGGGCGTGGTGCGCATCGCCATCCCGCTCGACGTGCCGCCCTTCGGGTCGGTGAACCAGGAGCGCAAGGCCGAGGGCTTCGACCTCGACATGGCCGAGATGGTCGCCAAGGCGCTGAACGTGAAGCTCGAGGTCCAGCAGGTGACCGGCGCGAACCGCATCCCGTTCCTGCTGACCGACAAGGTCGACATCGTCATCTCGGTGATGGGCCTGACGCCGGAGCGCGCGCGCCAGGTCATGTTCACCGCGCCCTACGCCGACACCAACCTCGCCGTGTTCGGGCCGAAGAGCGCCAACGTGAACGCCGCGTCCGAGCTCGGCAACCTGCGCGTCGTCGCGGCCAAGGGCACGACGCAGGAGCTTGGCCTCACCGCGATGAACCCGCGCGCGAACATCATGCGCACCGAGGACGACGCGACGGCCGCGACCGCCTACATCACCGGCCAGGCGGACCTGTTCGCGACCAACAGCCTGATCGTGCCCGACCTGCTGAAGCGCGCGCCGAACAAGGAGTTCGACCTCAAGTTCGTCATCCGCCGCAGCCCCGCGCACATGGGCGTGCGCATGGGCGAGTTCGCCCTGCTGCAGTGGCTGAACAGCTTCATCTTCTTCAACACGATGAACGGCGAGCTCGACAGGCTGCACCAGAAGTGGCTCGCCATGCCGATGCTGCCGCTGCCGACGCTCTGACCGACGAGGCGCGTGGCCGCCGCCGGCGAACGGCGGCGGCCACGTCGCGCACGACGCAACGGGAAACCGGAAGACACGGAGAAACCAGATGAAGCGACTCCTCTCGCGCGCCGCGGCCATCCTCGCCGTCGTCGCCTCCACCGCCCTGGCGACCGCGGAGGCGCGCGCCGACAAGCTGGCCGACATCCTCCAGAAGGGCGTCGTCCGGATCATCGTGTTCGGCGACGTCCCGCCCTTCGGCGCGGTGAACGCGCAGCGCCAGCTCGAGGGCTTCGACATCGACCTCGCCAGGATGGTGGCCGATTCGCTCGGCGTGAAGCTCGAGCTCGTCCAGGCGACCGCCGCGAACCGCATTCCCTACCTGCTGACCGATCGCGCCGACATGAACATCGCCGCGATGTCCGTGACGGCGGAGCGCGCGCGCCAGGTCATGTTCAGCGCGCCCTACGCCGACACGTCGCTCGCCGTCTTCGGCCCAAAGGGGCTGGCGATCAGGTCGGCGGCGGACCTCGGCCGCAACAAGGTCGCGGTCGCCAAGGGCACCACCGAGGACATCGTCCTCTCCGCGGTCGCGCCCGGGGCCGACATCATGCGCACCGAGGACAACGCGACCGCCGTGCAGGCCTATCTTTCCGGCCAGGCGCAGCTCCTGGCGGCGAACAGCGTCGTCGTCGTCGAGCTGGCGAAGCGCCAGCCGGCGAAGGAGTTCGACTTCAAGTTCGCGCTCCGTCGCGCGCCGGCCCATGTCACGATCCGGATGGGCGAGCAGAACCTCCTGCAGTGGCTCAACACCTTCGTCTTCCAGGCGACGCTCAGCGGCCAGCTGGACGCGCTGCACGTCAAGTGGCTGGGCGGCCCCATCACGGCGCCGCTGCCTCCGCTCTGAGCCGAGGGGAAGGCCACCATGTCCAGGACGGACTTCGCCCCGGAGGAGTTCGCCGCGCGCCGCAGGGCCGTCGGCGAGGCGATCGCCGCGGCGGGCCTAGACTGGCTGGTGGCCTTCCATCCCGTCTCCATCCATTGGCTGACGGGCTCCGACGCCAAGAGCTACCAGGAATTCCAGTGCCTCCTCGTCCCCGCCGGGGACGGGCCGATGACGATCCTGACCCGCGAAGGCGAGGTCGCGGAGTTCCGCGACGACTCCCTCGTCGAGGACGTGGTCGGCTGGGGCGGCGGCGTCCTCGAGGACCCGATCCCGCATTTCGAGGCCGTCGCGCGGCGGCGCGGCCTGCTC
>CANMWW010000245.1 GCA_947500965.1 Alphaproteobacteria bacterium | reverse complement strand
GATCCGGTCACCCTCCAGGTGCTCGCCAACCACGCGCAGGCCGCGGCGGAGGCGATGGCCTTCACGCTGTTCCGCACCGCCCACTCGACGTTCGTCAAGGAGACGGAGGACTTCACCTCGGGCCTGACGACGCCGGACGGCATGACCTTCGCCTCGCCGCGCGACCTCGGCGCGACCTGGTTCATCGGCCTCGACTACGGCAACGCGATCCGGATGGTCGAGGACTACAGGCCCGGCGACGTCTGCATCACGAACGATCCCTACTCGGGCTATGTCTGCACGCACACGCCCGACCTGCACATCTGGAAGCCGATCTTCTGGGAGGACGAGGTCGTCGCCTTCGCGGTCGGCCACATCCACAACACGGATGTCGGCGGCGCGGTGCCGGCCTCGCTGTCGCGCCAGCTGACCGAGGTGCACCAGGAGGGCATCCGCATCCCGCCCAGCAAGATCTACGAGGCGGGCAAGCTCAACAAGACGCTGCTCGACGTCATGCTGACCAACGTGCGCATGCCGGAGCAGAACTGGGGCGACTTCAAGGCCCAGCTGGCCTCGGTCGCGACCGGCGAGCGCAAGGTCCACGACATGATCCGGCGCTTCGGCGTCGACACGTTCAGGCAGGGCATCAAGGACCTGCTCGACCTCGGCGAGCGCCGCGCGCGCGCCGTGCTCGGCCGGATCCCGGATGGCGACTACCACTTCGTCGACTACCTCGACGAGGACGGCCCGGGCGGCGTGCCCGTGCGCCTCGAGCTGACGCTCCGGATCCGCGGCGAGGAATGCGTCCTCGACTTCACCGGCTCCGACCCGCAGCTGCATTCCTCGCTCAACGTGCCCACCGGCGGCGCGGAGCGGCACATCCTGCTGATGGTCGGCTACACCTACTCGCTCTACACGATCGACGACACGCTGCCGCTCAACGGCGGGATCACGCGCCCCGCGCGCTGCATCATCCCCGAGGGCTCGGTGCTCAACCCGAAGTTCCCGGCCGCGGTCGGCATGCGCAGCCTGACCTGCGGGCGGCTGCAGAGCCTGATCATCGGCGCGTTCCAGGCCGCGATGCCGCAGGCGATGCCCGCCGGGCCGGGCTCCAGCGCCGGCATCATGAACGTCAAGACGATCGACGCGAAGACAGGCCGGCGCATCATGGCCTCGATCAACCCGATGACCGGCGGCGCGGGCGGCTCCTCCTTCGGCGACGGCGCCGACGGCTCGGGCGCCAACTCGTCCTTCCTCAAGAACACGCCGGTCGAGATCAACGAGGCCGAGGTGCCGATCCGCTTCCGGCGCTACGGCCTGGTGCGCGACAGCGGCGGCGCGGGCAAGGCGCGCGGCGGGCTCGCGACCGAGCTCGAGTTCCAGCTCTTCTCGCCCAATTCCGTCGTCACGGCGCGCAACCGCGACCGCACGCGCTTCAGCACCTGGGGCGCGATGCATGGCGGGCCGGGCGCCACCTCGAGCTTCTGGCGCAATCCCGGCTCCAGCCATGCCGAGGACCTCGGCAACACGGACGTGGTCAACCTCGACCCCGGCGACGTGATCCGCATCAAGGCGGCCGGCGGCGCGGGATGGGGCGCGCCCTGGGAGCGCGACCCCGCGCTGGTCCTGCGCGACGTCGCGGAGGACAAGGTCTCGGCCGAGGGCGCGGCGCGCGACTACGGCGTGGTGCTGCGCGACGGCGCGGTCGACGCGGAGGCGACGAAGGCCGCGCGCGCGCGGCTCGCGGCCGAGGACGCGGCGCGGCCCGCCTCCCATTTCCGCTTCAACGCGGCGCGCGACGCCTACGAGCGCGAATGGGACGCGGCGAGCTACGCCGCGCTCGCCGCCGCGCTGGGCCGCCTGCCCGTGCACTGGCGGCATTTCGTGAAGCGCCGGATCTTCGACCGCGTGGCGGCCCTGCCCGCCTCGGCGCGCCGCGCCGATGGCGGCCATGTCTCCGCGATCTTCGCCGAGGTGGTCGACGGCTTCCCCGAGCTGCGCCACATCCGGCCGGCAGCCGAATAGGACGAGGACCATGCAGATCGAGTTCACCGGGAAGACGGTCGTCGTCACGGGCGCGGCGCGCGGCATCGGCGCCGCGATCGCGCTTGGCTTCGCGGAGCGCGGGGCGAGGGTCTTCGCCTGCGACATGGCCGCCGACGCGCTGGCCGCGCTCGGCCACGGAATCGAGGGCCGCGTCGTCGACGTGGCGGACGAGGCGGCGATGTCAGCCTTCGTGCGCGAGGCGGAGGCGGCGACGGGACATGTCGACGTCCTCGTCCACGTGGCCGGCGGCGTGCGCGGCAAGCGCCAGATGCCGATCGAGCAGGTGTCGTCGCGCGACTGGCTCGACATCTACGACGCCAACGTCATGGGCGCCTTCAACGCGGCGCGCGCCGTCGTGCCAGGCATGAAGCGCGCCGGCGGCGGCAGCATCGTCGTCATCGCCAGCCGCGCCGGAATGGGCGTGAGCCTGACCGGCATCCAGAGCTACGCCTCGGCGAAGGCCGCGCAGCTCGGCCTCGTGCGCCAGCTCGCCCACGAGCTCGGCCCGTCGGGCATCACGGTCAACGCCGTCGCGCCGGGCTTCATGCCCACCTCGCCCGACTACGAGCGCCAGTGGCAGGGCTATGGCGAGGCGGGGCAGAAGGCGCTGATCGAGCGCACGCCGATGCGCCGCCTGGGCCGGCCGGAGGAAATCGCCTACGCGGTGATGTTCCTCGCCTCGCCCTACGCGGGCTTCGTCAACGGACAGGTCCTGCCGGTCACCGGCGGGCCCCAGGGCTAAGCAGGTTCAACCCGACAACAGGAGGAGGCTTGAGATGAGGAAGACAACACTACGCATGATCGCCATGGCGGCGGCGATCGCCATGGCGCCGATGCTCGCGACGGCGCAGGGGCGCTACGTGCACGCCAACAACTCGCCCTACGACAACCTCGACCCGCACGCGGTGTTCGACGTCGGCCGCGCCGCGTCGCGCATCAACATGTACGACGGGCTCTACCGCTGGGTGGACAACCCGCCGAAGATGATCCCGTGGCTGGCGGAGAGCCACACGATCTCGCCCGACGGACTCACCTACACCTTCAAGCTGCGCAAGGGCGTGAAGTTCCACGACGGCACGGAGATGACCTCCGCCGACGTGGTCTACAGCATGGAGCGCATGCTCGCGATGAAGAAGGGTCCCGCGGGCCTCTTCCTCGGGCCGATCCAGCCGGGCACGACGCAGGCGCCGGACGCGCATACCGTCGTCTTCAAGCTCAAGGAGCCGTCGGCGATCTTCCTGTCGACGGTGCCGGAAATCCTCGTCGTCAACTCGAAGCTCGTCCAGCGCAACGTCAAGGACGGCGACCATGGCGAGGGCTGGCTCAGCAGGAACGACGCCGGGACGGGCTCCTTCGCCCTGCGCCGCTACGATCCCGCGGTCGGGTTCATCGCGACGCGCTTCAAGGACCACTTCCACGGCTGGGAGGCCGGCAAGAAGTGGTTCGACGAGATCGAGTTCCGCTCGGTGCTCGACGTCAACACGCGCGTGCTGGGCATGATCAAGGGCGACTACCAGGGCACCGACGGCTACCTGCCCTTCGACCAGATCGAGCGCCTGCGCAAGGAGCCGAACATCCAGATCCTCGAAGACGAGTCGATGCGCGTCTTCTACTTCGCCTTCAACATGTCGCGGCCGCCCTTCGACAACGTCCACTTCCGCCGCGCGCTGAGCCACGCCTTCGACTACGACGGCTTCATCAAGGACATCCTGAAGGGCTCCGTCGTCCGCAATCCCAGCCCGAACCCGAACAACCTCTGGGGCACGCCCGCGGACATCAAGGGCTACGACTACGACCTCGAGAAGGCCAAGGCCGAGCTCGCCAAGGCGAACGTGCCGCTGCGCCCGATCACCATCAACCCGCTCGCCGGGTTCCCGGAGACCGAGCAGGCCTCCGTGCTCTTCGCCAACTCGCTGCGCAAGATCGGCATCGAGGCGAAGGTCGAGGCCGCGCCGTGGAACATCGTGTCCGATCGCTTCCGCAACAAGGACACGATGCACGACATGGTCCCGCTCTGGAAGAGCACCTACTACGCCGATCCCAACAACTGGGTCGGCGAGCTCTTCACCACGCGCCACCAGGGCGGGCGCAGCACGACCTGGTACTCGAACAAG
The DNA here is from genome assembly GCA_947500965.1 of Alphaproteobacteria bacterium. GTDB lineage: Bacteria > Pseudomonadota > Alphaproteobacteria > CACIAM-22H2 > CACIAM-22H2 > CAIOSQ01. The sequence continues at coordinate 533 of CANMWW010000245.1, read as the reverse complement.
GAGCTCGACGAGCTGACCGACAAGGCGCTGCTCGTCACCGACCAGGCCGAGCGCGCCAGGCTCTACGACAAGGCGATCCGCCACATCGTCGACGAGGCCGTCGGCATCTTCGTCTACAACACGAAGTGGTTCGGCCCCTACTCGACGCGGGTCGGCGGCATCCGCTTCTCGCCCATCGGCAGCGGGCAGGAGATGCGCTGGGCCTACTTCAAGTAACGAAAACCCACGAAAGGCGATCCCCTCCCTTGCCGCGGCGCGGCGAGGGAGGGGATGATCCACCTCCATGAAGCGCATCGCGATCGTCTTCTCCAGGCTGCTCTGGTTCGTCCCGACCCTCGTCGGGCTGATCGCGCTCGTCTTCTCGATCTCGCACATCATCCCCGCCGACCCGGTCCGCGTCATCGCGGGCGACCAGGCGACGGCGGAGCAGATCGCGGCGCTGCGCACGAAGCTGGGCTTCGACCGCCCGCTCTGGGAGCAGTTCCTCGCCTACCTCGCCAAGGTCGCGCAGGGCGACCTCGGCATGAGCCTCT
>CANMWW010000244.1 GCA_947500965.1 Alphaproteobacteria bacterium | reverse complement strand
TGCATCCGCGGCCGGTGGAGGAGGGGCAGGCGAACCTGCCCCTGCTCGACGACGACGCGGTCGCGGGACTGCTCGAGGCCTGCCTCGCGGCGGCGCCTCGCGGCGTGCGGGACGAGGCGTGGATCTTCGCCTATGGCTCGCTGATCTGGCGGCCGGAGGTGGAGGTCGCGGAGAGCTGCCCCGCGATGCTGGCGGGCTGGCACAGGCGCTTCTGCATCTGGCAGTGGCGCAACCGCGGCACGCTCGCCAATCCCGGCCTGATGCTGGCGCTCGAGCGCGGCGGTGCCTGCGCGGGCGTCGCGCTGCGCCTGTCGGGGCCGGGCCTGCGCGACAAGCTGCGCGCCCTCTGGCGGCGCGAGATGCGCGGCAATTCCTATCTCGCGCGCTGGGTGCGGCCGCGCACGACGCATGGCCCGGTCGACGCCGTCGCCTTCGTCATGAACCGCGCGAGCGACCGCTACGCCGGCAGGCTCGCGCCCGAGGCCTCTGCGGACCTCATCGCCGCCGCCTGCGGCGCGCGCGGGCCGAGCGCGGAGTATCTCTGCGAGACCGTGCATGGCCTGCGCGCGCATGGCCTCGGCGACAGCTACCTCTGGGACCTGCAGGCCCTGGTCGCGGCGCGGCTGCGCGGGATGGCGCGCGGCGGGCCGGAAGGCGCCTAGCGTAGGCTCTCGGCCAGGGCCTGGTCGAAGATCGACAGGCCGAGGTCGATCTCCGCGTCCGAGATCGTGATCGGCGGGGCGAGCCGGAACACGCCCCAGCCGCCGCGCACGATGCTGGTCGACAGGCCGAGCTCCAGGCAGCGCGCCATGACGCGCCGCGCAAGGTCGGGCGCCGGCTCCCGCGCGTGCCGGTCCTTCACCAGCTCGATGCCCATCAGCAGGCCGCGCCCGCGCACGTCGCCGACCTGCTCGTGGCGCTGCATCATCGCCTCGAAGCCCGCGCGCAGCCTTGCGCCCGCGACGAGGGCGCGCCCGGCCAGTTGGTCGCGCAGGATGACCTCGATCACCTTGAGCCCGACCGCGGCGGGCAGCGGGTCGGAGGCATGGGTCGTGTAGAAGTGGAAGCCGCGCTCGTGGCAGCGCTCCTCGATCGCGGCGGTCGTCACCACGGCCGAGAGCGGCAGCCCTGCGCCCAGCGTCTTCGACAGCGTGACGAAGTCCGGCGCGAAGCCCTCGTCATGCGTGAAGTCGAACATGCGCCCGGTGCGGCCCAGCCCGGTCTGCGCCTCGTCGACGATCACGAGCATGCCGCGCTCGCGCGCGCGGCGCGCCGCCGCGGCAAGGTAGCCGGGCGGCGGCACGACCACGCCGCCCGAGGACATGATGGATTCCAGGATCAGCGCGGCGGGGCTGCCGGTCGACTGGCGGTCGTAGAGCTCGAAGCCATAGTCGAGCTCGCCCTCCCAGTCGTAGTCCTCGCCCTTCATGAAGCGCGGGCGATAGGGCGTCGGCGCGGGCAGCACGAAGGAGCCCGGCACGGCCGGCCCGTGGCCGTGGCGGCTGCTGTTGTAGGTGGCCGCGGCCGCGCCCTGCGTGACGCCGTGCCAGGACCGCGACAGCGCCAGCACCTCGTGGCCGCCGGTCGCGGTCTTGGCCATGCGCAGCGCGGCCTCGTTGGACTCGCCGCCGGTCGAGAGCAGCAGCGCGCGCTCCAGCGCGCCCGGCGCGATGCGCGCGAGCGCCTCGGCGAGCTCGATCACCGGGCGCGACAGGAGCTGGCTGTAGAGGTGGACGAGCTCGCCCGCCTGCGCGCGGATCGTCTCGGTGACCTCGGGATGGGAGTGGCCGAGGATGGCGCTCATCTGCCCCGAGGCGAAGTCGAGCAGGCGCCGCCCGTCGGTCGTCGTCATGAACGAGCCCTGCGCGCGCTCCACCAGCGCGGGCTGGAAGGGCGGCCCGTAGCGCACGAGGTGGCGCGCGGCCTTCTCGCGCAGCGTCGCCTCGTCCGATGCCGACAGCCTGTCCATCGCCGCCCCCGCCCCTTCGCGCGCCGTCAGCCCGACGGCGCCTCGCCGCCCTTGCCGCCATGCGCGACCGACCAGGCCGCCGGTGCCTCGAGGAAGCGGCGCACCTCGACCAGCGCCGCCTTGTCGACGCTGCCATCCGCCTCGGCCGTCGCCAGCACGTCCCACCAGGTGCAGAGCGCGTGCAGCCTGACGCCGTTGTCGGCGAGCACCTTCGTGCTCTCCGGGAAGATCCCGTAGTGGAAGACGACGAAGCAGTGCTTCACCTCGCAGCCTGCGTCGCGCAGGCCGTTGACGAAGTGCATCTTCGACTTGCCGTCGGTCGCGAGGTCCTCGACCAGCAGGACGCGCTGGCCCGGCTGCACGTTGCCCTCGATCAGCGCGTTGCGCCCGAAGCCCTTGGGCTTCTTGCGCACGTAGAGCATCGGCAGGCCCATGCGGTCCGCGATCCAGGCCGCGTAGGGGATGCCGGCCGTCTCGCCGCCCGCCACGGCGTCGAAGACCTCGACGCCGGCGTCGCGCGCGAGCTGCTCCATGGCCATGGCGAGGAGCTGGTTGCGCGCGCGCGGGAAGCTGATCAGCCGGCGGCAATCGGTGTAGGTCGGCGAGGCCCAGCCGGAGGTGAAGATGAAGGGCTTCTCGGCGTTGATCAGGACGGACTTCGTCTCGATCAGGATGCGCGCGGCGATGCGGGCGATCTCTTGCTGGGTCATGCGGGCGACTCCTGCGTCTCGGTTCGGGCCTGCTTAGGCGGCGGAAGGACGGCGCGCAATCGCCTCGACGATCGCGATCCGGTCCTCTGCGAGGTTGCGCGGGATGTTGGCCGCGCCGGCGGCGTTGCGCGCGCCGAGCAGCCTCGCCACGGTCGCCGCGTTCGGCGGCGGGGGCGCGCCGTAGCGCCTGGCGGCCCAGTCGCGGCACGTCGCGGTGACGTCCTCCCAGGACTCGACGACGAAGCCCGCGCGCTCCATCGCCGCGCGGAACGCGCCCGGGGTCGCGAGGTGGCTCATCGAGGGTTGCGAGGCCCAGGGCATCGGGTACGCCACCTCGCCGCCCGGCCCCTGCAGGATGTCGTAGAGCGCGAGCCGGCCGCCGGGCACGAGCACGCGGAAGATCTCGGACATGAACCGGTCCTTGTCGGCGATGTTCATCTGGACGTGCTGCGTCCAGGCCACGTCGAAGCGCGCGTCGGGGAAGGGCAGGGAGAGCGCGTCGGCGACCTCGAAGCGCACGCGCGCCTCGAGCCCGACGAGGCGGGAGAGCGCGTTGGCGAGGTCGACATAGGCGGGCGTCAGGTCGACGCCGACGACGTCCACGGCGGCGAGGCTGGCGAGCCGGCGCGCGGGGCCGCCGATGCCGCTGCCGATGTCGAGCACGCGCTCGCCGCCGGCGAGCGACAGGCGCCGCGCGAGCGACAGCGTCGCCTCGCGGCCGCGCACGTGGAACTCGTCGAGGCCGACCAGGTCGTCGATCGACAGGCGCGACAGGTCCTTGCCCGCCTCGCGCAGCAGCTCCATCGCGCGCGCGACCAGGTCCTGCCCGCCGTCGTAGTGGCGAAGCAGCGCCTCGTCGCTCATGCGCCGAGGCTCCGCGCGAGGACATGGGCCACGTGGACCGCCTCGCGCGCGGCGCCGTCGCGGATCTGCGCGCGGCAGGACGTGCCGTCGGCGACCAGCAGCGCGTCCGCGGGCGCGGCGCGCATCGCGGGCAGCAGCGCGAGCTCGCCCATCGCCATCGAGGTCGCGTGGTGCTCGGCCTCGTAGCCGAAGCTGCCGGCCATGCCGCAGCAGCCCGATGCGACCACCTCCACCTGCAGGCCGGGGACGAGGCGCAGCGCCGCCTCGACCGCCCCCATGGCGCCGAAGGCCTTCTGGTGGCAGTGGCCGTGGAGCAGCGCCCGCTTCCCGTCGATCGGCCGGAACGCGGCGGCGTCGATGCGCCCCGCGCGATGCTCGGCGACGAGGAACTCCTCGAAGGGCATGGCGAGCGCGCCGATGCGCGCGGCGTCCTCGCCCGGAAGGATGGCGGCGAGCTCGTCCTTGAGCGTGAACAGGCAGGACGGCTCGAGCCCGAGGATGGGGAGGCCGGCCATGGCGTGCGGCGCGAGCGTCGCGACGAGGCGGCGCTGCTCCGCGCGCGCCTCGTCGACCAGGCCCTCGGAGAGGAAGGTGCGCCCGCAGCAGAGCGGCCGGTCGGCCGTCGCGACCGCGACCTCGCAGCCCAGCGCGGAGAGCACGCGCAGCGCCGCGCGCGCGTTTCCGGGCTCGAACCAGCGCGTGAACGTGTCGATGAAGAGGACCGCGCGCGGCGCGGCGGGCGGAGGCGGGGCGACGAAGGGCTCGGCGCTCCATTCCGGCAGCTTGCGCGCTGCGGCGATGCCGAGCCAGCGCTCGCCCAGCCGCGCGAGCGCCGGGACGCGGTTGCGCAGGTTGGCGAGCGGCGCGAGCCGCGCCGCCCATGGTGCCCAGCGCGGCAGCGAGGCGACGATCCGCCCGCGCGCCGACACCCCGTCGCGCCGCGCGCGCGCGGCGTCGGCCTCGATCTTCATGCGCGCCATGTCGACGCCGGTCGGGCACTCGCGCCGGCAGCCCTTGCAGCCGACGCAGAGCTCCATCGCCTCGGCGACCTCGTCGCTGGCGAGGCCATCCGTGCCCAGCTGTCCCGACAGCGCGAGGCGCAGCGTGTTGGCGCGGCCGCGCACGACATG
>CANMWW010000243.1 GCA_947500965.1 Alphaproteobacteria bacterium | reverse complement strand
GGCGCCTCGCCGCCCTCGCGCTGGATCGCCTCGCGGATCAGGTCGGCCGCCTCGGCCGGATCGGCCCAGCGCACCATCGTCACCCACTTGCCCTTCTCCAGGTCCTTGTAGTGCTGGAAGTAGTGGGCGATCTACTCGCACAGGATCTCCGGCAGGTCGCGGAACGACTTCACCGCGCGGTAGAACGGGTGGAGCTTGTCCACGGGCACGGCGCGATCTTCTCGTCCTGCCCGGCCTCGTCCTTCATCAGGAGCGCGCCGATCGGCCGCGAGCGCACGATCGCGCCCGGCACGACGGGGACCTGGCCGACGACGATGACGTCGCAGGGATCGCCGTCGCCCGACTTCGTCTGCGGGATGAAGCCGTAGTTGCCGGGGTAGTACATCGCCGTGTGCAGGAAGCGGTCGACGCGCAGCGCGCCCGAGCGCTTGTCGAGCTCGTACTTCACCGGCACGCCGCCCTGCGGGATCTCGATGACGACGTTGATGTCCCAGGGCGGGTCCTCGCCGGGCGGGATCTGGGTGACGTTCATGTGCCTGCTCCCTGGTTTCGCGCCGTCGCATGGCGCTCGCGCAATACGCGCCTCATCACCTTGCCGGTGGCTGTCAGCGGCAGGGCGTCGAGGAACTCGACGAGGCGCGGGTATTCGTGCGCCGCGAGGCGGCGGCGCACATGGTCCTGGATCTCGCGCGCGAGCCCGTCGCCAGGCGCGACGCCGGGCTTGAGGACGATGCAGGCCTTCACGACCTCGGTGCGCAGCATGTCGGGCACGCCGATCGCAGCGGCCATCGCGACGGCGGGATGGCGGAGCAGGCAATCCTCGATCTCCGCTGGCCCGATGCGGTACCCGGAGGAGGTGATCACGTCGTCGCCGCGGCCCTGGTACCAGAGATAGCCGTCCGGATCGCGCCGCCCGACATCGCCCGTGAGCAGCCAGTCGCCGGCGAACTTGGCGCGCGTCGCGGCCTCGTTGTTCCAGTAGCCGAGGAACATCACGGGGTCGGGCCGCAGCACGGCGATCTCGCCCGCCTCGCCGTCGGGCAGCTCGTTGCCCTCGGCGTCGACGATGCCGACGCGGTGCCCCGGCACGGCGCGGCCCATCGAGCCCGGGCGCACATCCATGATGTCGGCGTCGTTTGCGACCACGAGGTTGCACTCGGTCTGTCCGTAGAACTCGTTGATCGTCAGCCCGAAGGTCGCGCGGCCCCAGTCGAGGAGCTCCGCGCCGAGCGTCTCGCCGCCCGAGCCTATCGAGCGCAGCGCCACGCCCGGCCGCGCCCCGCCGCCGGCCTGGCGCAGCATCTTGAGCGCGGTCGGCGGCAGGAAGGCGTTGCGCACGCCGTGGCGCGCCATCAGCGCGTAGGCTTCCTCCGGGTCGAAGCGCCCGGCGCGACGCGCCACCACGGGCACGCCGTGGTGCCAGGCCGGCAGCAGGACGTCGAAGAGCCCGCCGATCCAGGCCCAGTCGGCCGGGGTCCAGAACAGGTCCCCCGGCCGCGGGAACATGCGCTGCGGCATCTCGACGCCGGGAAGGTGGCCGAGCAGCACGCGATGCGCATGCAGCGCGCCCTTCGGCGGCCCGGTGGTGCCGGAGGTGTAGATGATGATCGCCGGATCGTCGGCGGCGGTATCGACGGGCACCAGGGCGTCGCTGGCACGCGCGCAGGCGTCGTCGAGGTCGAGCGTGCCATCGACGCCGCGGCCACCGGCGACGATCGCCGCGCGCAGCCCGGGCAGCCGCTCGCGCAGCGCCGCCACCTTCGGCCAGTTGGCCATGTCGGTGACGAGCAGCCGCGCGCCGGAATCGCGCAGCCTGTACTCGAGCGCCTCCTCGCCGAAGAGGACGAAGAGCGGGACCGAGATCGCGCCGAGCTTGAACGCCGCGACATGGGCCAGCGCGGTCTCCGGCGCCTGGCCGAGGAGCACCGCGACGCGGTCGCCGCGACCGACGCCGCTCGCGGCCATGGCGTTGGCGAGGCGGTTGGACTGGCGCGCGACCCAGCCGAAGCCCAGCCGGTCTGCGCGCCCGTCCTCCCGCACCACGACGAGCGCGTCGGCTTCGGGGCGCTGGCGGTCGCAGGCGTCGACCCCGATGTTGTAGCGGGGCGGCACGCGCCAGGCGAAGCGCCGGTGCAGCGTCTCGTAGTCGTCGGCGGGGACGAGCAGGCGGGCCTCCCTCGGTCTCCTCCCCGCATGGTAGAGACGCACCCATCTTCGGTGCAAACCCGGCGGAGGCCCCGACCCTTGTTCAAGCCCGATCTCCTCGCCGGCCGCCGGATCCTCGTCACCGGCGGCGGCACCGGCCTTGGACGCAGCATGGGGCGGCGCTTCCTCGAGCTTGGCGCGAGCCTCGCGATCTGCGGCCGGCGCGAGCAGGTGCTCGCCGAGACGGCCGCCGCGTTCGAGCGCGACTTCCCGGGCCGCACGCGCTTCCTGCCCTGCGACATCCGCGACGCCGATGCCGTCGAGCGGATGGTCGCGCGCTTCTGGGAGGAGGGGCCGCTGGACGGGCTCGTGAACAACGCGGCGGGCAACTTCATCGCGCGCAGCGAGACGCTGAGCGCGCGCGCCGTCGACGCGGTGATGGGCATCGTCGTGCACGGCGCCGCCTACGCCACGCTGGCCTGCGGCCGGCGCTGGATCGCCGCCTCCATGCCCGCGACGGTGCTGTCCATCGTGACGACCTACGCATGGACGGGCTCGGCCTACGTGCTGCCGTCCGCGATGGCGAAGGCAGGCGTGCTCGCGATGACCCGCAGCCTCGCGGTCGAATGGGGGCCGAAGCGCATCCGCCTCAACGCGATCGCGCCCGGCCCGTTCCCGACCCCGGGCGCCTGGGAGCGGCTGGTGCCGCGCCCCGACCTCGCGCGCGAGCTCGAGGGCCGAAACGCCCTTGGCCGCGTCGGCGAGCATGGCGAGCTCGCGAACCTCGCGGCCTTCCTGATGGCGCCGGAATCCGGCTACATCACAGGCGACTGCGTCACCATCGACGGCGGGGAGTGGCTGAAGGGCGCGGGCCAGTTCAGCTGGCTCGAGCGGCTCTCCGGCGAGGAATGGGACGCGCTGCGACCGAGGAAGGCATGAGCGTCACGCTTCCAAACGCCCCCGTCCGCCGGCCGCGCGTCATCGTGCTCGGCAACGAGAAGGGCGGCTCCGGCAAGTCGACCGCGGCGATGCACCTGGTCGTCGGCCTGCTCCATGCCGGCCATCGCGTCGGCTCGATGGACGTCGATTCCCGGCAGGCCACGTTCTCGCGCTACTTCGACAACCGCCGGGCCACCGCGACGGCGCGCGGCGTCGCCCTGCCGATGCCCGACCACCGCCGCGTCGAGCTCTCCGCGCTGCGCGGCGAGGCGGGCGATGCCGAGGAGCGCGCGCGCTTCGAGGCGGCGCTGGCGGAGCTCGCGGCGCGCAACGACGTGGTCGTCGTCGACACGCCCGGCTCGGACACCTTCCTGTCGCGCCTTGCGCACAGCCACGCCGACACCATCGTCACGCCGATGAACGATTCCTTCGTCGACCTCGACCTGATCGCGAAGGTCGACCCGGAGACGCTGAAGGTCGTGCGGCCGTCGCTCTACGCCGAGATGGTGTGGGAGCAGCGCAAGCAGCGCGCGCTGCGCGACCGCGGCTCGATCGACTGGGTGGTGATGCGCAACCGCCTCGCCGCCATCGAGGCGCGCAACAAGCGGGCCGTGGGCCAGGTGCTCGAGCAGCTCGCGCGCCGCGTCGGCTTCCGCCTCGCGCCCGGCTTCGGCGACCGCGTGATCTTCCGCGAGCTGTTCCTCCAGGGCCTGACGCTGCTCGACCTCGGCGAGCGCCGGCTGGGCGTCGCGCTGAGCATGAGCCACGTCGCGGCGCGCCAGGAGGTGCGCGACCTGCTGCGTGCCGTGGGCATGCAGGCCGAGCCGGCGCCGCCGCCCGGCGACGGCGTCCAGGCCAGCCTCGTTCCCGACGCATGAGCAAGCTGCCCACCAGGCCGTCCTCCGGCGCCGTCGCCGATTTCCTCGCCAAGGCGCGGTCGCTACCCGCCCTGCGCGCGGGCGGGCCGGCGGGGCGCATGGTCTTCGCGCTCGACGCGACCGCCTCGCGCGAGCCGCTCTGGGAGCAGGCGCGCGGCGTGCAGGGCGAGATGTTCGCCGCGGCGCAGGGCGTGGGCGGGCTCGAGATCCAGCTGGCCTGGTATCGCGGCCTCGGCGAGTTCCATGCCAGCCCCTTCGTCTCGCGCACCGAGGACCTCCTCGCGCGCATGCGCGAGGTGACCTGCGCCGCGGGCGAGACGCAGATCGCGCGCGTGCTCGCGCATGGCGCGGCGGAGACGCGCCGGCGCCGGATCGGGGCCCTGGTCTTCGTCGGCGACGCGATGGAGGAGGGCGTCGACGCGCTGGCCGCGCGCGCCGGCGAACTCGGCATCCTCGGCGTTCCCTGCTTCATGTTCCTGGAGGGCGCGGATCCGGTCGCGCGCGCGGCCTTCGAGCGCGTGGCGAGGCTGAGCGGCGGCGCCTTCGCGCCCTTCGACGCCTCGAGCCCCCGCGCGCTGCGCGACCTGCTCGCGGCCGTCGCGGCCTTCGCGGCGGGCGGGCGACCGGCGCTGGAGGACCTCACGCGCCGGCGCGGCGGGCCGGTGGCGCTGCTCGCCAGCCAGCTCGGCAGGCCGCGGGGCGGCTGATGGGGCTG
>CANMWW010000242.1 GCA_947500965.1 Alphaproteobacteria bacterium | reverse complement strand
GTCATCGGCGCCCCCGCCACGCAGCTGGCGCGCGTCATCGACGCCAAGGCCAAGAAGTCGGCCGAAGGCTGAGCAGGACTTCGACAACCCCCAGTCACATTTCCAAGCCAATCCAGGAGAAGAACAATGGCCGATCTCGCCAAGCTCGTTGACGACCTGTCCGCGCTCTCGGTCCTCGAGGCCGCCGAGCTCACGAAGATGCTCGAGGAGAAGTGGGGCGTTTCCGCCGCCGCGCCGGTGGCCGTCGCCGCTGCCGCGCCCGGCGGTGCCGCCGCCGCTCCGGTCGCCGAGCAGACCGAGTTCACCGTCATCCTGAAGGATGCCGGCGCGAACAAGATCAACGTCATCAAGGAAGTCCGCGCCATCACCGGCCTCGGCCTCAAGGAGGCCAAGGACCTGGTCGAGGGCGCGCCGAAGACCGTCAAGGACGGCGTCGGCAAGGACGATGCCGCCAAGCTCAAGAAGCAGCTCGAGTCTGCCGGCGCGACCGTCGAGGTCAAGTAAGCAGGCCGCTCCGTTCGCGGTGGCCGGGCGTCCCCTCGCGGGGGCGCCCGGCTGGCCGGCCAGGCGAACGGCCCGCGCAGGCGGGACAGGCGGGAACTGGCTGGCGCAGGACAGGTTTTTCCGGCATGGCGCACCCCGCGCGCCGGGCCGAATTTGAAGAAAGAGGAAGCCGATGCTGCAGTCCTTCACGGGTCGCAAGCGTATCCGCAAGAGCTTCGGGCGCATCCCCGAGGTCGCTCCGCTGCCGAACCTGATCGAAGTGCAGATGAGCTCCTACAAGGCCTTCCTGCAGATGGGCGTCCCCGCCGATCAGCGGAAGACGCTGGGGCTCCAGGAGGTCTTCAAGTCGGTCTTCCCGATCAAGGACTTCACCGAGCGCTCCCAGCTCGAGTTCGTGAGCTACGAGCTCGAGGCGCCGAAATACGACGTCGAGGAGTGCCAGCAGCGCGGCATGAACTTCTCCGCGCCGCTCAAGGTCACGCTGCGCCTCGTGGTCTGGGACGTCGACGAGGACACCGGGTCGCGCTCGATCCGCGGCATCAAGCAGCAGGACGTCTACATGGGCGACATGCCCCTGATGACGGACAAGGGCACCTTCATCATCAACGGCACCGAGCGCGTCATCGTCAGCCAGATGCACCGCAGCCCGGGCGTGTTCTTCGACCACGACAAGGGCAAGACCCACTCGTCCGGCAAGTACCTCTTCGCGGCGCGCGTGATCCCGTATCGCGGCTCCTGGCTCGACTTCGAGTTCGACGCCAAGGACCTCGTCTACGTGCGCATCGACCGCCGCCGCAAGCTGCCGGTGACGAGCTTCCTCTACGCCCTCGACAACGAGGCGACGGCGAAGCTGCGCGTCGAGCGCGCCGCCACGGGCAAGACGCTCGAGCCGGGCGAGGCCGTCGGCATGAGCGCCGAGGAGATCCTCAACTACTTCTACGGCCAGGTCGTCTACGCCGTGGGCAAGAGCGGGTGGGAGACCGACTTCGACGCCGAGCGCCTGCGCGGGCAGAAGCTGATCGCCGACCTCGTCGACGCCAAGACGGGCAAGCTGCTGGCCGAGGCCGGCTCCAAGTTGACCCCGCGCATGGCGCGCAAGCTCAAGGAGGACGGCGTCTCGCGCGTGCGGGCCACCGCCGACGAGCTCAAGGGCCGCTACATCGCGATCGACCTCGTCAACGAGGAGACCGGCGAGGTCCTCGCCGAGGCGGGCGACGAGATCACCGTGGCGATGCTGAAGATGTTCGAGGAGAACCGGATCTCGACGATCCCGACCCTCCACATCGACCACATCACCGTCGGTCCCTACATCCGCAATACGCTCAAGGCGGACAAGAACACGACGCGCGAGGACGCGCTGATCGAGATCTACCGCGTCATGCGCCCCGGCGAGCCGCCGACGCCGGAGACGGCCGATACGCTGTTCAAGGGCCTGTTCTTCGAGTCCGACCGCTACGACCTCTCCGCGGTCGGCCGCGTGAAGATGAACGCCCGCCTCGGGCTCGACTGCCCGGACACCGTCCGCATCCTGCGCAAGGACGACATCCTGGCGATCATCAAGACGATGACCGACCTGAAGGATGGCCGCGGCGAGATCGACGACATCGACCACCTCGGCAACCGCCGCGTCCGCTCGGTCGGCGAGCTGATGGAGAACCAGTACCGCGTCGGCCTGCTGCGCATGGAGCGCGCGATCCGCGAGCGCATGTCGACAGTCGAGATCGACTCGGTCATGCCGCAGGACCTCATCAACGCAAAGCCCGCGGCCGCGGCGGTGCGCGAGTTCTTCGGCTCGTCGCAGCTGTCGCAGTTCATGGACCAGACCAACCCGCTGTCGGAGATCACGCACAAGCGTCGCCTCTCCGCGCTCGGGCCGGGCGGCCTGACGCGCGAGCGTGCCGGCTTCGAGGTGCGCGACGTGCACCCGACGCATTACGGCCGCATCTGCCCGATCGAGACGCCCGAGGGTCCGAACATCGGCCTGATCAACTCGCTGGCGACCTATGCGCGCATCAACCAGTACGGCTTCATCGAGACGCCGTACCGCCGCGTGCGCGACGGCCGGGTGACCGACGAGGTCGCCTACCTCTCCGCGATGGAGGAGGCCAAGTACCACATCGCCCAGGCGAACATCGAGCTGGACCCCAAGGGCCGGATCGTCGCGGAGCTCACCAACTGCCGCAAGGGCGGCGACTTCGCCCTGGTCAGGCCGGAGCAGGTCGACTTCGTCGACGTCAGCCCCAAGCAGCTCGTCTCCGTCGCCGCGGCGCTCGTGCCGTTCCTCGAGAACGACGACGCCAACCGCGCGCTGATGGGCGCGAACATGCAGCGCCAGGCCGTGCCGCTCGTCCGCGCCGAGGCGCCGCTCGTCGGCACCGGCATGGAAGGCGTCGTGGCGCGTGACTCCGGCGCCGCCATCACCGCGAAGCGTGCCGGCGTGATCGACCAGGTCGACGCCACGCGCATCGTCGTGCGCGTGACCGAGGACATCGGCAACGCCCAGTCCGGCGTCGACATCTACAACCTGCTGAAGTTCCAGCGCTCCAACCAGAACACCTGCATCACGCAGCGCCCGCTGGTGAAGAAGGGCGACGTCGTCGTCGCCGGCGACATCATCGCCGACGGCCCGTCGACCGAGCTGGGCGAGCTCGCGCTCGGCCGGAACGTGCTCGTCGCGTTCATGCCCTGGAACGGCTACAACTTCGAGGACTCGATCCTCATCTCCGAGCGCATCGTCTCCGACGACGTGTTCACCTCGATCCACATCGAGGAGTTCGAGGTGATGGCCCGCGACACGAAGCTGGGCCAGGAGGAGATCTCGCGCGACATCCCGAACGTCGGCGAGGAGGCCCTGCGCAACCTCGACGAGGCCGGCATCGTCTACATCGGCGCCGAGGTGAAGCCGGGCGACATCCTCGTCGGCAAGGTCACGCCGAAGGGCGAGTCCCCGATGACGCCCGAGGAGAAGCTCCTGCGCGCCATCTTCGGCGAGAAGGCCTCGGACGTGCGCGACACGTCGATGCGCCTGCCGCCGGGCGTGACCGGGACGGTCGTCGAGGTGCGCGTCTTCTCGCGCCGCGGCGTCGACAAGGACGAGCGCGCGGTGGCGATCGAGCGCGCCGAGATCGAGCGCCTCGCCAAGGACCGCGACGACGAGAAGGCGATCCTCGAGCGCAGCTTCGCGGCGCGCCTCAAGGAGCGCCTGCTCGGCCAGACGGCCGCTGGCGGCCTGAAGGCGATCAAGGGCGGCACGAGGATCACCGAGGAGCTGCTCGCCGAGTACACCCCCGGCCAGTGGCGCCAGATCACGATCAAGAACGACAAGGTCGAGGGCGAGATCGAGGCGATCAAGCGCCAGTTCGACGACTCGGTTAAGGCCCTCGAGGCCCGCTTCGAGGACAAGATCGAGAAGCTGCAGCGCGGCGACGAGCTGCCGCCCGGCGTGATGAAGATGGTCAAGGTCTTCGTCGCGGTGAAGCGCAAGCTGCAGCCCGGCGACAAGATGGCCGGCCGCCACGGCAACAAGGGCGTCATCAGCCGCATCATGCCGGCCGAGGACATGCCCTACCTGGAGGACGGCACGCCGGTCGACGTCGTGCTGAACCCGCTGGGCGTGCCGAGCCGCATGAACGTCGGGCAGATCCTCGAGACGCATCTCGGCTGGGCCTCGGCCAAGCTGGGCGCGCAGATCGGCGAGACGCTCAACCGGGTCCAGAAGTCCGGCAAGCTCGCGGACCTGCGCAAGCAGCTCCAGAAGCTCTACGGCAAGGACGCGCTGCGGCACGGCGAGGGCGAGCTGCTCGATCCCGAGCTGCTCGAGCTCGCGCACAACCTGCGTCCAGGCGTGCCGATGGCGACGCCCGTGTTCGACGGCGCGCGCGAGGCCGACATCGTCTCGATGCTCGAGGAGGCCGGGCTGCACCGCTCCGGCCAAGTCACCCTCTGGGACGGCCGGACCGGCGAGCGCTTCGATCGCGACGTCACGGTCGGCTATATCTACATGCTGAAGCTGCACCACCTCGTGGACGACAAGATCCACGCGCGCTCGATCGGCCCCTACAGCCTCGTCACCCAGCAGCCGCTGGGCGGCAAGGCCCAGTTCGGCGGCCAGCGCTTCGGCGAGATGGAGGTCTGGGCGCTCGAGGCCTACGGCGCGGCCTACACGCTGCAGGAGATGCTC
>CANMWW010000241.1 GCA_947500965.1 Alphaproteobacteria bacterium | reverse complement strand
GTGGCGCCGCGGGACGGACCTCGCCGACGCGCCGACGCTCGCCGAGGGCGAGGCGTCGCATGTCACCTGCTACGCCATCCGCGACCACGCGCGCGGCTTCGAGCGCGACTTCGTGGTGCGCGTGCTCACCTTCTACAGCGCCGAGGTCTTCTGGCTGCGCGACGGGGAGATGGTACGGCTCGACAAGCCCGACAGCGCGGTGGCGCGGCCGCACCGCGAGTGGCTCCTGCTCTCGCTGCGCGACGACTGGACGGTCGATGGCGAGACGCATACGGCCGGCTCGCTGCTCGCCTGCCGCTTCGACGACTTCGTCGCCGGCGCGCGCCGCTTCCACGTGCTCTTCGCGCCGACGCCGACGACCTCGCTGGCCGGCTGGTCGTCGACGCGCACGCATGTCCTCGTCGCCACGCTCGACGACGTGAAGTCGCGCGTCCAGGCCTGGAGCTTCGCCGATGGCGCGTGGCGCGGCGCGCCGCTGCCCGGCCTGCCCGCGCTCGGCTCCGTCGGCGCGACGCCCGTCGATGCCGAGGAGGGCGACGAGTACTGGCTGACCGCCACGGACTTCCTGGCGCCGACGAGCCTTCGCCGCGGCACGGTCGGGGGCGGCCCGGCAGGGACGCTGAAGGCGCTGCCCGCGCTCTTCGACGCCAGCGGCCTCGGGGTGGAGCAGCGCTTCGTCGCCTCGGCCGACGGGACGCGCGTGCCCTATTTCCTGGTCGCGCGGCGCGACATGCGCCGCGATGGCGGGACGCCGACGCTGCTCGCCGGCTATGGCGGGTTCGAGGTGCCGATGCTGCCCGGCTACCACGCGATCGTCGGCGCGGCCTGGCTGGAGAAAGGCGGCGCCTACGCGATCGCGAACATCAGGGGCGGCGGCGAATACGGGCCGCGCTGGCACCAGGCGGCCACGCGAGGCGGCCGCATGCGCTGCTACGAGGACTTCGCCGCCGTGGCGCGCGACCTGTCCACGAGCGGCGTCGCCGCGCCGCGCCGCCTCGGGATCATGGGCGGCAGCAATGGCGGGCTGCTCGTGGGCAACATGGCCACGCTCTTCCCGGAGCTCTTCGGCGCCGTGGTCTGCCAGGTCCCGCTGCTCGACATGCGTCGCTACCACAGGCTGCTCGCCGGGGCCTCGTGGATGGGCGAGTACGGCGACCCCGACGACCCGGCAGACTGGGAGTTCCTGCGGCGCTGGTCGCCGTACCACAACCTCCGGCGCGAGGCCCGCTACCCACGCATCCTCTTCACCACCTCGACGCGCGACGACCGCGTGCATCCAGGCCACGCGCGCAAGATGGCGGCGCGCATGGAGGCGCTCGGCCACGACGTGCTGTTCTTCGAGAACACGGAGGGCGGCCATGGCGGCGGCGCCGACAACGCGCAGGCCGCGCGGATGAGCGCGCTGGCCTTCGCGTTCCTCTGGCGCCAGCTCGGCGGCTGAGCGAGGGAGCCCGGGGATGGCACGCATCGCCTATGTCGACTGCTCGCCGATGATGGCCGCGACGCTTGCGCGCTTGCATGCGCACGAAGGCATGCGCGTCTTCGAGGGCGATCCCGATCCCGCCCAGCTGCGCGCGACGATCGCGCAGGCAGGGGTCGTCCTGAACGGCCACACGGCCATGGACGCAGCACTGCTCGAGGCGCATCCGCGCCTGCGCTCGATCGTGTTCCTGGGCACTGGCGCGTCGAGCTATGTCGATGTCGAGGCCGCCGCGCGGCTCGGCATCCGCGTGCGCACGATCAGGGGCTATGGCGACCGCAGCGTCGCGGAGCACGCCTTCGCGCTGCTGCTCGCCGCCGCGCGCGGCATCGCGCGCATGGATCGCGGCCTGCGCGCCGGCGCGTGGACGCAGGCCGAGGGCATCGAGCTCGGCGGCCGAACGCTCGGCCTGCTCGGCCTTGGCGGCGTCGGCAGCGAGATGGCGCGCATCGCCTCCGGCTTCGGCATGCGCGTCGTCGGATGGAGCCGCTCGGGCATGCCCGCCGGCCTTCCGGTCGAGGCGATGGCGCTCGACGACGTGCTGGCCGAGGCCGACGCGGTCAGCCTGCATCTAGCGCTCTGCCCGGAGACCCGCGGCCTGCTCGACGCCGCGCGGATCGCGCGCATGAAGCGCGGCGCGATCCTGGTCAACACCGCGCGCGGCGCGCTGGTCGACGAGGCGGCGATGCTCGCCGCGCTCGCGAGCGGCCAGCTCGGCCATGCGGCGCTCGACGTCTTCTCCGTCGAGCCCCTGCCCGCCACCCATCCGCTGCTGGCACGCGACGACGTCACCCTCGCCGCGCATTCCGGCTGGAAGTCCGCCGATGCCGCGCGCCGCCTGATGGAGGCCGCGCTGCGCCTCGCCATCGCCGACGCCGCCGCGCTCGACGCGGGCCACGCTCTCGCCCCCTGAAACCGGATCCAGGCAATCAATCGTTGCCTGGATCCGTCTTTGCCCGCCACCACGACAGCCAGGAAGGATGACGCCATGGATGCGACCGAGCCCACCGCGATGACCGTCGCCGAGCTGGTCGCGGTGTTCCGCGCGCGGACATTGTCGCCCGTCGAGGCGCTGGAGGCCGTGCTCGCGCGCATGGACGAGGTCCAGCCGCGGCTCAACGCGTTCGCGTGGATCGACAGGGAGACCGGCCGCCGCATGGCGCGCGAATCCGAGGCGCGATGGGCGAAGGGCGCGCCCCAGGGCCCGCTCGACGGCGTGCCCGTCGCTATCAAGGACACGAACGCCGTCAGGGGCTGGCCCTTCCGCTTCGGCAGCCTGACCACGCCCGACGCGCCGGTCGACTTCGACGGGCCGATGACGGCGCGGCTGCGCGCCGCCGGCGCGGTGTTCTTCGCCAAGACGACGACGCCGGAATTCGGCTGGAAGGGCATGACCGACAGCCCGCTCTCCGGCATCACGCGCAATCCCTGGAACGAGGCCAAGGGCGCCGGCGGATCCTCCGGCGGCGCGGCCGTCGCCGTCGCGACGGGCATCGGGCCGATCGCGACCGGCGGCGATGGCGGCGGCTCGATCCGCATGCCCTGCGCGTTCTCGGGCGTCTTCGGCATCAAGCCGAGCCATGGCCGCGTCTCGACGCCGCTCGCGGCGGGCATCGGCGACATGTCGGTGCATGGGCCGATCGGCCGTACGGTCGCCTGCACCGCCACGATGCTGCGCGTGGTCGCGGAACCGGACGCGCGCGATCCCTTCGCCATCCCGCGCCAGGACATCGACTATGCCGGCGAGCTGCGCAAGGGCGTGAAGGGCCTGAGGATCGCCTTCAGCCCGGACCTCGGCTACGTCTCGGTCGTCGATCCGCGCATCGCCGCGGAGATCGCGCGCGCGGTCGAGGTGCTGGAGCAGGCCGGCGCGATCGTCGAGCGCGCGGACCCGGGCTTCCCCGATCCGGCCTGGGCGATCGACATCATCTGGCGCGCGTCGAACGCCAGGCGCCTGACGCGCATGCCGGCGGAGCAGATGAAGCTGATGGACCCGGCGCTGCTCGAATGCGGCGTCTCCGGCCTCGGGATCCCGGCGACCGACTTCATCGCCGCGCAGGACGTGCGCCTCGACATGGCGCGGACGATGCAGGCCTTCCACGCCAGGCACGACCTGCTGGTGACGCCGACGATGCCGATCGTCGCCTTCGACGCCGGGCTGCTGACGCCGGACAAGGCGCGCTTCCCGACATGGCTGCACTGGTCGCCCTTCACCTGGCCCTTCAACATGACGCGCCAGCCGGCGGCTTCCTGCCCGGCCGGCTTCGTCGACGGCCTGCCGATCGGCCTGCAGGTCGTCGGCCCGATGTACCGCGAGGACCTCGTCCTCAGGGTCGCCGCCGCCTTCGAGGCCGCGCGCCCGTTCAGGATGGCGCGAGGCTAGGCGGCGAACCGACGGGGCCGGATCCGGCTTGCCCCGGGCGCCCGTGAATGGACGTCGCGCGCGAGCGGATGGGCGGGACGCCGATACCGGGGCGGCCGGCCGCGGACCAAGCGGGGCGGGCCGACGGGGCGAGCGCGTCGGGGCATGGAGCCGGAGCGGACTGGCAGATGGAAGAACTGGCGGAGGAAGAGGACCTGAAATCCAATGGTCTCTGTAAATTGTAGACGGCTACCGCCTACCGCGGCTAGCTAGGCTGTCACATTGTCATTCGGCCAGATCTTAGTTTTAGGGCTCGGGGTGCGTTTGCCTCGAGGAAGATCGAAGCGCAGAAACCCGGCCTTCCGTTGGTCCATGACGATCCTGTTCATGTGGGGCGTCCGCAAGGGCACCTGCTCCATCACATCCGGGGCAAGCCTCTCGAAGGCAATGCCGGGCCGCGCGGATACCCCTTGGAGAAGTGTCTCCGCCCCCCAACCGACGTTCGCCGGGGAGCCCACGCCCTCTCTGCTGGCGTCTAGCTCAATGAACAGTTCATCTGAGAGCGAAGGCTGCCGACTTTCGTTTGTCCTGATGCTCTGACGGACCCGAAAGCCCTCCTTCTCGACCTTCTCCTGCACCGTTCGAAAGACTTCGACTCCGTGGGCACTGTGCGTGCCAAGGATAAGGCGCATCTTGATACGGTTCTCCCGAGGCTTACGGATCGCGAAGTCAGGCAGCCAGGTTGCGGCTCCAGCCTCTGGGCTGCCCCGGGTTTCGTGGACACCGAGATAGGTGTCACACTGGAACCGGAGGACGACCATGGGACAGAGAAGGACCTTCAGCCG
>CANMWW010000240.1 GCA_947500965.1 Alphaproteobacteria bacterium | reverse complement strand
GCAGATCTGGCGCGCGATCCGCGCGCGGCACCGCGGGCTCTATGTGCCCGGCGCGATCTGGCGCGCGTGGCGCGGCGCGCGCGGCCAGCGCCATATCTGGCCCATGCCCGCGCTGCTCGGCTGGGGCCTGCTTCTCCTCGCCTGCCCGCCCGCCCTCTTCAACCCCGCCTATCGCGCCATCGTCGCGGCGACGCGTGGCCTGCGCGACCGCTACAAGGCGCGCGCGCACGGCACGGGCTGAGCGCCGATGTGCGGCATCGCCGGCATCCTCGACCAAGCGGGCCTCGACCCGGCGCGCGCGCGCGCGGCGCTCGAGCGGGCGAACGCGCGGCTGGCGCCGCGCGGGCCCGATGGCGAGGGGCTCTGGGTCGGCGGGCGCTGCGCGCTCGCCCATCGGCGCCTCGCGGTGATCGCGCTCGGCGCCGATGGCGCGCAGCCGATGCACGCGCATGGCCTCTCGATCGCCTTCAACGGCGAGATCTACAACCATGCGCGGCTGCGCGCGGAACTCGAGGGGCTGGGACGGCGCTTCGCCGGCGGCTCCGACACCGAGGTGCTGCTCGCGGGCTGGGCGCAATGGGGCGAGGCGCTGCTGCCGCGCCTCGTCGGCATGTTCGCCTTCGCGATCTGGGACGAGGCGCGCGGGGAGCTCGTGCTGGCGCGCGACCGCTTCGGCAAGAAGCCGCTGGCCTACGCGATCGATGGCGGGCGCATCGCCTTCGCCTCCGACATGCTGGCGCTGGAGGCCGCGCGCGGCGAGCGCTTCGCCCTCGATGCCGCCGCGCTGGGCTGGCTCTTCGCGCTGCGCTGGCTGCCCGACCACGTCGCCTTCGGGCGCGGCGCGGCGAAGCTGCCGGCCGGCCACGTGCTGCGCTTCGGCGCGGACGGGGCGCGGCTGTCGCGCTGGTACGACCTCGCCGCCGCGCGCGACGGCTCGCTCCGCGACCCGCGCGCCGCGCGCGCGGCGCTGGTCGAGGCCTTCGACGCCGCGGTGCGCGACCGGCTGGTCGCCGACGTGCCGGTCGGCGCCTTCCTGTCGAGCGGCATCGACTCCGCCCTGGTCGCGGCCTCGATGGCGCGGGCCGGCGCGCGCGCGCGGACCTTCACCGTCGGCTTCGAGGATTCGGGCTTCCTCGACGAGCGCGAGGGCGCGCGCGTCGTCGCGCGCCATCTCGGCACCGAGCATGTCGAGCTCGCGATCCCCGCTTCGGGCGCCGAGGCGCTGGTGGACGCGACCATCGCCGGGCTCGACGAGCCCTTCGCCGATGCCTCGGCCGTGCCGAGCTTCGCGGTCGCGCGCGAGACGCGCCGGCATGTCACGGTCGCCCTGTCCGGCGACGGCGCGGACGAGCTCTTCGCCGGGTATCGCAAGTACATGGGCGAGGCGCTGGTCGGCCGCTGGGCGCGGATCCCGGCGCCGCTGCGGGCGCTGGCGCTGGGGGCGCTCGCGCGCCTGCCGGAGAGCCGCGGCGGCGGGATCCTCGAGAAGCTCCGCCGCGCGCGGCGCTTCGCGGCCGGCGCCGAGCTCGACGCCGCCGCGCGCCACGCGGCCTGGATGCAGGACGTGCGCGACGACGAGTTGCTCGAGCTGCTGCCGCGCAGCGACTGGCGCGAGGACAATGTCGCGCAGCTGGTGGCGAACCTCCACGCGGCGTCGGGCGAGGCCGACCCGCTGAACCGCGCCCTCGCCACCGACATCGCGCTCGTGCTCGCCGGCGACATGCTGGTGAAGGTCGACCGCACGAGCATGGCGAGCGCGCTCGAGGTGCGCTCGCCCTTCCTCGACCAGCGCGTGGCGGAGGCCGCGGCCGCGATGCCCGGCGCGCTGAAGCTGCGCGGCGGCGTCGGCAAGGCCATCCTGCGCGAGGCCTTCGCGGACCGCCTCCCGGCGGAGGTCTTCGCGCGACCCAAGCGCGGCTTCGAGCTGCCGGTCGGCGCCTGGCTCGCCGGGCCGCTGGCGCCGACGCTGGAGGAGGCCTGCGATCCCGCGCGGCTGCGCAGGCAGGGCCTGGTCGCGCCGGAGGTGGTGGCGCGCTGGCGCGCCGACCTCGCCTCCGGTCGGCGCGACACGACCTGGCATCTCTGGACGCTGCTGGTGCTCCAGCGCTGGCTCGCGCTCCACGGCCGCGCCGAGGCGGCCTGAAACTCCGCTGGAGCGAGGGACCCGTTCCGGCGGAAGATCGCGCCATGTCGAGGGAACCCAGCATCGCCGTCGTCGTGCCCTGCTACGACGAGGCGGCGACGATCGGCCAGGTGGTCGCGGATTTCCGCGCCGCGCTGCCGCAGGCGCGCATCGTGGTGTGCGACAACAATTCGCGCGACGCCACGGCGGAGATCGCGCGCGCAGCGGGCGCGGAGGTGCGCCGCGAGACGATGCAGGGCAAGGGCAACGCCGTGCGGCGCATGCTCGCGGACATCGAGGCGGATGTCTTCCTGCTGGTCGACGGCGACGCGACCTACGACGCGGCGAGCGCGCCCGTGCTGGTGGCGCGGCTCCTCGAGGAGCGGCTGGACATGGTGGTCGGCGTGCGCGAGGCGACCGATGCCGCCGCCTATCGCGCCGGCCACGCCTGGGGCAACAAGGGGTTGAGCGGCGCCGTGAGCCTGCTCTTCGGCACGCCGGTCACGGACATGCTCTCCGGCTACCGCGCGATGTCGCGCCGCTTCGCGAAGTCCTTCCCGACCCTCGCGACGGGCTTCGAGATCGAGACCGAGCTGACGGTCCATGCGCTCGTGCTGCGCATGCCGACCGGCGAGGTCCGCACGCCCTATGGCGCGAGGCCTGCCGATTCGCCCAGCAAGCTCAACACCTGGCGCGACGGGTTCCGGATCGGGCGCATGATCCTGCGCCTGCTCAAGGACGAGCGGCCGCTGCTGTTCTTCTCCGCGGTGTTCGCGGTGCTGGCGGCGCTGTCGCTGGCCCTGGCCGCGCCCGTGGTCGCGCATTTCCTCGCCACGGGCCTCGTGCCGCGCCTGCCGACGGCGGTGCTCGCCATGGGCGTCATGCTGCTCGGCTTCATGGCGCTGGCCGCCGGCTTCGTCCTCGACAACGTGACGCGCGGCCGGCGCGAGCTGCGACGCCTCGCCTACCTCGCCATCCCGGGGCCCGGCGCCGGGAACTGAACGCGGGAGACCACGGCGCGGCGATGGGGGTGGCGCGCAGGGCCGCGATCCTGTATCGGGCAACGTCATGACCACTCCCCTTCCCTTCATCGACCTGCAGGCCCAGTACCGGCGGCTGAAGCCGGCCATCGACGCGCGGGTGATGCGCGTGCTGGAGCACGGGAAATTCATCCTCGGCCCCGAGGTCGGCGAGCTCGAGGCCGCGCTCTCGGCCTTCTGCGGCGTGCGCGAGACGGTGACCGTGGCGAGCGGCACCGAGGCGCTGCGCATCCCGATGATGGGCGAGGGCGTCGGCCCGGGCGACGCGGTCTTCCTGCCGGCCTTCACCTACACGGCGACCGCCGAGGTGCCCTGCGCGCTCGGTGCAGAGCCCGTCTTCGTCGATGTCGACCCGCGCAGCTACAACCTCGACCCGGCCGCGCTCGCGCGCGCCATCGCCGCGACGCGCGCCGAGGGGCGGCTGCGCCCGCGCGCGGTCGTCGCGGTCGATCTCTTCGGCCTGCCGGCCGACTACGAGGCGATCGGCGAGACCTGCCGGCGCGAAGGCCTGTTCCTGCTGGCCGACGCGGCGCAGAGCTTCGGCGCCAGCCGCGGCAATCGCCGCGTGGGCGCGCTCGCGCCGGTCACCGCGACGAGCTTCTTCCCGGCCAAGCCGCTCGGCGCCTATGGCGATGGCGGCGCGATCTTCACCGACGACGCCGCGAAGGCGGAGATCTACCGCTCGATCCGCTTCCACGGCTCGAACAACGCCGACCGCTACGAGATCGAGCGCATCGGCACCAATGGCAGGCTCGACACGATCCAGGCCGCGATCCTGGCCGTGAAGCTGGAGGCCTATCCCGCGGAGCTCGCGCATCGCGGCGCGGTCGCGGCGCGCTACGATGAAAAGCTGCCCGCCGCGGTCCGCCGGCCCGCGCGCGAGGCCGGCAGCGCCAGCGCCTGGCCGCTCTACGTCGTGGAGACGCCGCGGCGCGACGCGGTCAAGGCCGCGCTCCAGCACCAGGGCATCCCGACCGCGATCTACTATCCCAAGCCGATGCACTTCCAGCCGGCCTATGCGCGCTACGGCAAGGGGCCCGGCTCGCTCCCGGTCTCGGAATCGCTCTGCGCGCGCGTCCTCGCCCTGCCGATGCACTCGGACCTCGACCTCGCGACGGTCGACCGGATCTGCGCCGCCGTGGCGGAGGCGCTCGCCTGACGATGGGCGGGCCGGCGCAGGCCTGGGCCGCGCGCGCGCTCGTCGCCGCGGCGGCACTCGTCGCGCCGCTGGCCATCGTGTCGCCGCTCGCGATCGCGCCGCTCTTCGTCCTCGCGGCGCTCGCCTGCCTGCCCTGCTTCGTCGCGTCGCGCGCCTGGCGCGACCTCGCCGCGCCCATGCCCATGCTCCTTGCCGCGGGCATCGCCTGGGCGGGCGCGTCGGCGGCCTGGGCCATCGACCCGGCGCGCGTCGCCACGTCGCTGCCGCCGATCGCGCTGTCGACCATCGGCGGCCTCGTGGTGCTCGCCGTCGCGCGACGCCTGACCGGACCGGCATGCGCGCGGCTCGGCTCCGCACTCGCTGCCGGG
>CANMWW010000239.1 GCA_947500965.1 Alphaproteobacteria bacterium | reverse complement strand
GGGATGCTCGAGGCCTCGGACGGCATGGTTGCCTATCGTACCTATCCGCATGTCGACATGGCGGAGACCGGGGCCCGCGCCGCCGACCTGCTGCTGCGCATGCTCGCGCGCGGGGAAAGGCCGGCAAAGGCCATGCGCGGCCTCGGCTTCCTCATGCCGCTGACGTCCCAGTGCACGCTCGTGGAGCCCTGCGCCTCGGCCTACGCCGAGCTGGGCCGCGCCGAGGCGCGCGCGGGCGCGTCGCTCTCCTTCGCCACCGGATTCCCCGCGGCCGATGTCGCGTGCTGCGGACCGAGCGTCTTCGGCATGGGCTTCGACCGCGCGGCGCTGGAGCGCGAGCTCGACGGACTGCAGGCGATTCTCGAGTCGCGGGAGGCGGAGTTCCGCACGGAGTTCCTGGAACCGGGCGAGGCGGTGCGCCGAGCGCGCGCGATCGCCGCGCATGCGCGGCGGCCCGTGCTGCTTGCCGACACGCAGGACAACCCGGGCGCCGGGGGCAATGGCGACACGACCGGGCTGCTCGCCGAGCTCCTCGCGCAGCGCGTGCCGTCCGCCATGCTGGGGCTGCTGGTCGACGCACCATCGGCGCGGCGCGCGCACGAGGCCGGGATCGGCGCGGAGCTCGAGTTCTCGCTTGGCGCGCTGTCAGGACTGCCCGGCCACGCGCCGGTCACGGGTCGCTTCCGCGTCGAGGCGCTGGGCGACGGCGCCTTCACCTGCACGGGGCCGTTCTACCTCGGCGCGCGCATGGCGCTCGGGCCCATGGCCGCGCTGCGCCAGGGCGGCGTGGTCGTCGTGGTCGCGAGCCGGAAGGTCCAGGCGGCGGACCAGGAGATGTTCCGCCATCTCGGCCTAGAGCCGGCGACGGCTGGGATCGTGGCGCTCAAGAGCTCGGTGCATTTCCGGGCGCATTTCCAGCCGATCGCGGAGGCGGTGCTGGTGGTCGCGGCGCCCGGGCCGATGGCGGCGGATCCCGCTTCGCTGCCCTGGCGCCGCCTGAGGCCGGGCATGAGGCTCGGGCCGGGCGGCCGGGCGTTCTAGCCGCCGCGGCCCTTGTCCGCGGCGGACATGATGTTCGCGATGTTGCTGCCCTCCATCTCCGCGTCGATGCAGGAGACGGCGGTGAGGTCGCAGTCGGTGAAGATCTGCCCGCGCAGGTCGGCGCTGCGCAGGTCGGCGTTGCGCAGCGAGGCCTTGCGGATCTTCGCCGTCAGCAGGCCGCCAGACACGAGCGGCAGCCCGCCGATCTTCGTCTCGCGCAGGTCGGCGTTGTCGAGGCGCGCGCCATTGAGGATGCAGCCGCGCAGGTCGGCGCCCGAGAACCGCGCCGAGCGCAGGTCGGCCTGCGTGAAGTCGCAGTAGAGGAACATCGACCTCTCGAAGTCGACGCCCGTCGCGATCACGCGCGACAGGCGCGCCGCGCAGAAGTTGCGGCCCGCGAGCGACGGGCCGGTGCGCAGGTCGACGCCCACCAGGTCGAGGCGCGCGCCCTCGCGGCCACCGCTGTCGAGCCATTTCTGGTGCGCGGCGAGGCGCTCGTCCAGCGACGGGTGCAACTCGTGGCAGGACCGCCCGATGATCGACTTGACCGTGGCGCCGGAGAGCTCGCCGCCATCGAGCTCGGCGTCGGTGAAGTCCGCCTCCTCGATCGTCGCGGCGGTGAAGCTCGCGCCGTTGAGCTTTGTGTTCTTGAACTCCGTCCCGACGATCCGCGCCTTGTCGAAGATGGCGGCGCGGATGTTGGCTCCGTTGAAGCGCGCGTTCGTCAGGTTCGCCGCGGTGAAGTTCGCGCGGTCCGTATCGCGGGCCGGCGCGCTCCCGTCGGGCATCGACGCGTCCTTGATCTCGCCGCCGGCGACGCGCTCGGCGATCCTGCCGACGCCGATGTCGGCATCCGTGAGGTTGGCGCTGGTCAGGTCGGCGGATTCCAGGCCGGCGCCGCGCAGGTCGGCCCGCTCGAGCTGGCTGCCGATCAGCTTGGCCTTGCCGAGGTTCGCGCCGAAGAGCACGGCGTTCTGCAGGTTGCTCTCGCTGAGGTCGCAGCCGACGAGGAGCGCGCCGGAGAGGTCGATCTCGCGCAGGTCGCGCCGCGCCATCCGCAGCCCGCTGAGGTCGCGCTTGCCCAGCAGCGCCCGTTTCCCGCCCGGGCGCTTGTCGAAGAACATCTCGTGCTGCTTGATGACCTGGTCGAGGTCGCCCTGCGTCATCCTCTCGTGGGCGTGGGCGGGCGCCTGCGATGCCGGGGGACCTGCCATCTCAGGACAGCCTGCACCAGACCGGCGTGTGGTCGGAGGCGCGCTCGAGCCCGCGCGGGCCGCGATCGATGCCGGATTCCTCCAGCCGATCGGCTGCGGCCGGCGAGAGCAGCAGGTGGTCGATGCGGATGCCCTCGTTCCGCTGCCAGCGTCCCGCCTGGTAGTCCCAGAAGCTGTACTGGTGCGGGCGACCGTCGAGGGCGCGGAAGGCGTCCGTGAAGCCGAGCCAGAAGAGCCTCCGCAGCGCGCGGCGGCTCTCGATCCGCCACAGCGCGTCCTCGGCCCAGTCGGCCGGGTCGTAGACGTCCGCGGCTCCGGGGATGACGTTGTAGTCGCCGCCCAGCACGACCGGCTCCTCGGTGGCGAGGAGTTCGCGGGCCCTCGCCTCGAGCCGCGCGAACCAGGCGAGCTTGTAGTCGAATTTCGGGGTGCCGACGGGGTTGCCGTTCGGCAGGTAGATCGACGCGACGCGCACGCCGGCGACGCGCGCCTCCAGGTAGCGCGCCTGTTCGTCCGAAGGGTCGCCCGGCAGGCGGTCGGCGGTCACCTCGATCGGATGGCGCGAGAGGATCGCGACGCCGTTGTAGGACTTCTGCCCGCGGACCTCGACGCGATAGCCGGCCGCCTCGACCTCGAGCCGGGGGAAGTCGGCGTCCTGGCACTTGATCTCCTGGAGAAGGAGGACGTCGGGCGCCGCGCTCGACAGGAAGCCGCAGAGATGCCCCAGCCTGGCCTTCACCGAGTTGACGTTCCAGGTGGCGACCCTCATGGGGCGTCGGCCCGGTGCTGGCGTGCGCGGGCGCGCGTCACGTCGAGAACGAGTTGCCGCAGCCGCAGGAGCTCTTCGCCTGCGGGTTCCGGATGGCGAAGGAGGAGCCGATCATGTCCTCCACGTAGTCGATGACCGATCCCTTCAGCAGGTCGAGGGAGACGTCGTCGATCAGGATCCGTGCCCCATCGCGCTCGATAAGGACGTCGCCGTCGACGCGGTCCTCGTCGAAGGTGAAGCCGTACTGGAAACCGGAGCAGCCGCCCCCGGACACCGAGATCCGAAGCATGCGGCCGCGATACTCGTCCTGGGACAGGACCCAGGCGATGCGGCGCGCGGCGCTGTCGGTGACGCCGACATCGGCCAGGGACGGGGCAGGGGCGGTGACATCGAGCTGGCCCATCGGAACACTCCTCGCTTGAAGACCGAAGATATGGCGCGCGGGCAATCCCAGCACAAGCGCGATCGGGTTGCCGGCGGGGGCATGCGGGGACTAGCTTCGGCACGTGTCGACCCCCGACAGAACGCCGACGCCGAGATGGGCGCCCCAGGCCTGCCGCCCCTCCGAGAGCCGGGGGAGGCTGCATGCCGAGCCCGAATCCTCCTACCGGTCCGCCTTCCAGCGCGACCGCGACCGGGTCATCCATTCCACGGCGTTCCGGCGGCTGAAGCACAAGACGCAGGTCTTCGTCTACCACGAGGGCGACCACTACCGGACCAGGCTCACCCACTCGATCGAGGTCGCGCAGATCGCCCGCACCCTCGCGCGGGGGCTTGGCCTGGACGAGGACCTGGCCGAGGTCGTGGCGCTCGCGCACGACCTTGGCCACACGCCCTTCGGGCATACGGGCGAGGACGCGCTGCAGGAGGCGATGGCCGCCCATGGCGGCTTCGACCACAACGCGCAGACGCTCCGCATCCTGACCCGGCTGGAGCAGCGCTATGCCGCGTTCGACGGGCTGAACCTGACCTGGGAGACGCTGGAGGGCGTGGTCAAGCACAATGGCCCGCTGCTCGGGCCCGCGCGCACGCGCGACAGGCCGCTGCCGGCGGCGGTGCTCGAATACGCGGCCGTCCAGGACCTCTGGCTCGACACCTGGCCGGGGCTCGAGGCCCAGGTCGCGGCCCTCTCGGACGACATCGCCTACAACAGCCACGACATCGATGACGGGCTGCGCGCCGGGCTCTTCGCGGTCGACGACCTGCGCGGCGTCCCGCTGGTCGGCGACGTGGTCGCGGAGGTCGAGCGCCTGCACGGGCCGCTGCCGCTGTCGCGCTGCATCGGCGAGACGATGCGGCGGATGATCGACCGCATGGTCAGCGACGTCCTCGACAGCACCCGCGCGCGCCTCGAAAGCGCCTCAATCGCCAGCGCAGATGACGTGCGCAAGGCGGGCAGGGCGACGGCATGCTTCTCGGCGGACATGGATGCGGCGATGCGGGGCCTGCGCGAGTTCCTCCACGCGCGCATGTACAGGCACGAGCGGATCAATCGCGCGCGCGTCCACGCGGCGCGCGTGGTCAGGGAGCTCTTCGACCACTTCTTCGCGCGGCCCGCGCGGCTTCCCGGGGAATGGGGGACGAGGGCGGGCGCGTCTGGCGACGCGGAATCCGCGCGCCTCGTGGCGGACTACATCGCCGGCATGACGGACAAGTTCGCGCTGGAGGAACACGCCCGGCTCTG
>CANMWW010000238.1 GCA_947500965.1 Alphaproteobacteria bacterium | reverse complement strand
CCAAGCAAGACACCCTCTTTGCGATTTGCCGCCGAGCGATCCGCTGCCAGGCGGGTCCCCCGGGGGGCTTGGTTGCCGCGGGGTGGAGCAGCCCGGTAGCTCGTCAGGCTCATAACCTGAAGGTCACAGGTTCAAATCCTGTCCCCGCAACCAGACACACCCGCCAGGCGCAAGCTTGGCGGGTGTTTTCGTTCCAAGGGTCGTCGGCGTCGCGCTTGGACAAGCAGTGGCCGGCGCAACCCGGCCCGATGCCGGGCTTGTCGATGTCGACCGGATCAATCGGCACGTGCGCCGACGAGCCGGCACGGTGGGCCCCGCCCGGATCGCGCGGAACTCTGGCTGCCAGGCACGGCACGGTGCGGTGCGACTGATGGCCTGGGCCCGCGTCACGTTGCATGATGACGGCGGCTCCGGTCGAGCCAGCGGCCTTGGCAACTCGGAGGATGCGGCATGGGCGATGCGTTCGTTTGTGATCCGGTGCGCACGCCCATCGGCCGCTTCGCGGGCGCGCTCGCGTCTGTTCGCGCCGACGATCTGGCGGCAATCCCGATCGCGGCGCTCATGGCGAGGAACCCTTCCGCCGACTGGTCGCTGCTGGACGACGTCGTGCTTGGCTGCGCGAACCAGGCCGGGGAGGACAATCGAAACGTCGCGCGCATGGCGGTGCTGCTTGCCGGCATGCCCGTGGTCGTTCCGGGCACTACGGTCAACCGGCTCTGCGGCTCGGGCATGGACGCCGTCGGCATCGCCGCGCGATCGATTCGCGCCGGGGAGGCTGAGTTCGCCATCGCGGGCGGGGTCGAGAGCATGACCCGGGCACCTTTCGTCATGCCCAAGGCGGAATCAGCCTACGCCCGCTCCAATGCCGTGCATGACACCACGATCGGCTGGCGCTTCGTGAACCCGCGCATCAGGTCCGCCCATGGCGTCGATTCGATGCCTGAGACCGCCGACGTCGTGGCGCGCGAGTTCTCGATAGCGAGGGACGACCAGGACGCCTTTGCCCTGCGGAGCCAGCAGCGCTGGGCGGCGGCCCAGGCCGCTGGCATCTTCCGGGACGAGATCGTTCCGGTGCGCATCCCGCAACGCAAGGGCGATACCCTCGTCATCGATTCGGACGAGCACCCGCGCCCCGACACGGGCCTGGACCAACTCGCCAGGCTGAAGGGCATAAACGGGCCGGAACTGACGGTCACGGCCGGGAATGCGTCGGGGGTCAACGATGGCGCCGCCGCGATGGTGGTTGCCTGCGAATCGGCGGCATCCCGGCATGGCTTTGTTCCCCTCGCCCGGGTCGTGGGCATGGCGGTGGCCGGCGTCGAGCCCCGGATCATGGGGATCGGTCCCGTGCCGGCGATCCGCAAGGTCCTCTCGCGCACGGGGCTGTCCCTCGCGCAGATGGACCATGTCGAGCTCAACGAGGCCTTCGCCGCTCAGGCAATCGCCGTGCTTCGCCTGCTTGGCCTGCCGGACGACGCCCCGCACGTGAACCCCCATGGCGGCGCGATCGCGATGGGCCACCCGCTCGGCATGAGCGGCGCCCGCCTCGTCGCGACGGCCGCGCGCGGGTTGCACCGGAATGGCGGGCGCTACGCCCTCTGCTCGATGTGCATCGGCGTCGGCCAGGGCATCGCGCTGGTGCTCGAGCGCGCCTGCGGCGCTGGCGCGGTCGTTCCCGCGCCGCGCCGGCGAGGCTATCCTGCCCGCATGAGCGAATTGGTCGTCACGACGCCCGCCCCGCATGTCGCGCATCTCCGGCTGAACCGGCCGGAGGCGCGCAATGCGCTCAACCTCGCGCTGCGCGAGCGACTCGCCGAGGCCATGGTCCAGGCGAATGCCGAGCCCGCGATTCGCGTGATCGTGGTCGGCGGCGACGAGAAGGCCTTCGCGGCGGGGGCGGACCTGCGCGAGTTGCAGGAGCTCGACGCGGTCGGCGCGCTCGCGCGCCGCGCACCGGAGCTGATGCGGCCCGTCGCCGAATCGCGAAAGCCCGTCATCGCCGCGGTCCGCGGCTTCGCCTATGGCGGCGGCTTCGAGCTGGCGCTGGCCTGCGACATCATCGTGGCCGGCGAGGGCGCGAAATTCGCGCTTCCCGAGGTAAAGGTCGGGGTGATGCCTGGTGGCGGCGGCACGCAGCGCCTGTCGCGCGTCGTCGGCAAGCAGCGCGCCATGCTTCTTGCCCTCACGGGGCGGACGATATCCGGGCGCGAGGCTGGCGACATGGGGATCGCGAGCACGGTCGTGCCGGACCAGGATGTCGAACCGACGGCCTTGTCGATCGCGTGCGAGATCGCCGCGCTGCCGCCGATCGGGGTCCAGATGATCAAGGAATCGATCCTGCGCGGCGCGGACCAGCCGCTCGACGCGGCGCTCGCCTTCGAGCGGCGCAGCTTCCAGTTCCTCTTCGCGACCGAGGACCGGGCCGAGGGCATCGCCGCGTTCTTCGGGAAGCGTCCGCCCGATTTCAAGGGGCGCTGAGCGCCCACCGAACGCTATCCTCCGGATCCGATCCGGCGCGCTGGCGGGGGGCCTGCGTTGCGCGGTCGGGAAGTCCCAGCCCCCCTTGTCCAAGCGAGGCCCGCCGCGACGCAGCCGCGCGGCGGCCGAAGGAGGCAGCGTGCGGCCGATCACCTGGTCGAAGTTCCGGATCTACGACGTCAAGGACAGCGACCTCGACGAGTCGCCGGCCCGCGCCTTCCCGCACGTCCCGGGCGCGCTCTACAAGGCCGTCAATGGCGGCATCAAGGAGCCGGCCTGCCAGGTCAACTTCGAGGATTTCTTCCCTGGCCCGGCGATCGAGTGGTTCATGTCCCATGACGAGGTCCACTACGTCACGTCCGGGGAGGCCGAGATCGTCGCCTTCGCGCCGCCCCTCCACAAGGAGGAGACGCGGGTGATCGCGCGCGCGGGATCCGTCTACCTCCTCCCCCGGGGCCTTCGCGTGACATGGCGCGTGCTCGGCGACGCGCCGTTCCGCCACCTCTGCATCTGCTTCCCCGATCCCGGCTATCCGACGCCGCTCGCGCGGAGCGTCGTGCAGGCGGAGGAGCGATGAGCGAGGCCTTCGACCTCGCCGTGGTCGGCGCCGGCACGGCCGGCCTGCCCGCCGCCATGGCCGCCGCCGCGCGCGGCCTCAAGGTCGTCGTGCTCGAGAAGTCCGGGCGCATCGGCGGCACGCTCCACTACTCCTCCGGCCAGATGAGCGCCGCCGGCACGCAGCTGCAGCGCGCGCGCGGGATCGAGGACAGCCCCGACCTCCACTACGCCGACGTGATGCGGATCAGCCGCGGCCTCGCCAACGGGCCGCTGGTGCGCCGCGCCGTCGACCTCGCGCCGCGCACGATCGACTGGCTGATGGAGATCGGCTTCGAGATGCATCCGTCCTGCCCGGCGATCCTGCATCTCCACGAGGCCTACGCGATCGCGCGCACCTACTGGGGCGTGGATGGCGGCCGATCGATCCTCAAGGCGGTCGCGCCGGTCTTCGAGGCGGCGCGCGCGCGACATGGCATCGACCTGCGGCTGGGCACGGCGACGACGCGGATCCTGCCCGGCGAGGGAATTCTGGCGCGCCGGCCGGACGGGACCGAGGCGCGCATCGCGGCGCGCGCGACCATCCTCGCCACCGGCGGCTATGGCGCGAACCCCGGGATGTTCGCGCGGCTCCATGCGGGCATGCCGCTCTACACGACGGCCTCCCCGACCTCCGACGGTTCCGGCCACGCGATGGCCGAGGCGATCGGGGCGACGCTTCGCAACATGCATTTCTGGAAGCCGGCACTCGCTGGCATCGAGGACCCGGCCGGCTCCGGTCGCGTCACCTGGGAGGACGTGCCGGCGCTAACGCCCCAGGTCCGCCAGCCCTGGGAGATCTTCGTGGACGCGGGCGGCAGGCGCTTCGTCGCGGAGGACCACGAGAGCGTCGACATCCGCGAGGCCGCGCTGGCGCGG
The DNA here is from genome assembly GCA_947500965.1 of Alphaproteobacteria bacterium. Taxonomy (GTDB): domain Bacteria; phylum Pseudomonadota; class Alphaproteobacteria; order CACIAM-22H2; family CACIAM-22H2; genus CAIOSQ01. Next base: position 783 of record CANMWW010000238.1, on the reverse strand, counting down.
CTGCCCGGGCTCGCCTTCTGGGTCGTCTTCGACGGGGACATCCTGCGCGAGGCGCCACCGCTGCTGCCGCGCTTCGACCGCGCGCGGCTCGAGCAGGCCTTCGCCGGCCATCCGCATTTCGTCCGCGCGGAGGGCGTCGAGGCGCTCTGCGCGCGCACGGGCATCGACGCCGATGGCCTGCGAGCGACGCTCGCGGCCTACAATGCCGCGGTTGCCGCCGGTGGTGGCGATCCCCTTGGCCGGATCCACATGCCGCGCCCGATCCGGGGCCCGGTCTTCGTCGCGCTGCGCTGCGTCGGCATGGTGCTGCGCACGGCCGGCGGCGTGGCGGTGGACGACCGGCTGCGCGTACTCGACGCTGGCGGGTCGCCGATCCCGGGGCTCCATGTCGCCGGCGAGATCGTCGGCGGCGGCACGATGTCGGGCGACGGCTATGTCGGCGGAATGAGCGTCACGCCGGCGCTCGGCTTCGGCCGCTGGCTGGGCGAGACGGTCCTGTCCTGACGATCGGGACGGGCGAGGCAAGGCGAGGCGAGGAGGAACGCGAATGCTGGACAAGGTCATCATCACCTGCGCCGTGACCGGCTCGGGCGACACGGTCGGCAAGCACCCGGCCATCCCCGTGACGCCGGAGCAGATCGCGCGCGCCGCGATCGAGGCCGGCGAGGCGGGCGCGGCGATCGCGCACATCCACGTGCGCGACCCGCGGACCGGCAAGCCGAGCCGCGACGTCGCGCTCTTCCGCGAGGTCGTGGAGAGGATCCGCGCGAGCAACTCCGACAT
>CANMWW010000237.1 GCA_947500965.1 Alphaproteobacteria bacterium | reverse complement strand
TCGACACGGCCGTGCGCTCGCTCGCCGCCGAGTGCGCGCGGCTGCCCGGGCCCTGCGAGGTCGTCGTCGTCGACAACGGCTCGCGCGACGGCAGCGTCGCGCTGCTGCGCCGGCTCGAGGCCGAGTTCGCGTCGCTGCTGCGCGTCATCCGCCTCCCCGTCAACCTCGGCACCACGGTGTCGCGCAACATGGCGCTGCGCGGCGCGCGCGGGCGCTTCGTGCTGGTCATGGATTCCGACGTCGAGGTGCCCGCCGGCTGCCTCGTCGCGCTGCTGCCGCGCCTCGCCGCCTCGCCGCGCACCGGCATCCTCGCGCCGCGCCTCGTGCATCGCGATGGCAGGCCGCAGCTCTCCGCCGACATGTTTCCCACGATCACGCGCAAGCTGGCCCGGTTCTTCGGGCTGAGGCGGATCGAGGCCGCCCTGCCCGGAGGGGAGGGCGGGCCGCGGCGCGTGGACTACGCCATCTCGGCGTTCTGGCTGATGCGGCGCGAGGTCCTCGAGCGCGTGGGGCTGCTCGACGAGCGGATCTTCTACTCGCCCGAGGACGTCGACTACTGCCTGCGCGTCTGGGCGGCGGGCTACGAGGTCGTGCTCGACGACGCCGCGACCGCCATCCACGACGCGCGCGAGGTCTCGCGCGGGCTTCGGAACCCACGCTTCCTGTTCAGCCACGCGCTCGGCCTCGCCTATCTCTTCGCGAAGCATCGCTATGCCTTCGGACGGACGCGCCTCTACCGGCGGCTCGGCATGGCGGGACATGGCGCCTGAGGCGGCCGGCATGCGCCGCGCGCTCCACGTCCTCGACCATTCGCTGCCGCTGCGCGACGGCTATGTCTCGCGCACGCTCGGCCTCGTCGACGCGCTGCGCGGCGAGGGCTGGGAGTCGGAGCTCTTCACCGGCCCGCGCCAGCCCGGCGCGCGCGCGCCGGGGGAGGAGAGCGGTGGTCGCCGCTTCCACCGCGCGCCCGGCTTCCGCGCCGGCGCGCGGCCGCCGCTGCTGCGCGAATGGGCGGAGATGGCGCATGCCACGCGGCGCCTGATGGAGGTCGCGACAAGGTTGCGCCCGGACCTGCTGCATGCGCATTCGCCGGGCCTCGGCGTGCTGCCTGCGCTGCGCGTCGCGCGCGCCCTCGGCCTGCCGGTGGTCTACGAGGTGCGCGCGTTCTGGGAGGACGCGGCGGCGGACCAGGGGCGCGGCGCGGAGGCCGGGCCGCGCTGGCGCGCCGTGCGCGCCTTCGACACCTGGCTGTTCCGACGCGTGGATGGCGTGGGCGCCATCTGCGAGGGGCTGCGCGCCGACATCGTCGCGCGCGGCATCGATGCGTCACGCGTGCACCGGCTGCCGAACGCCGTCGACGCGGCGCGCTTCCGGCCGCTGCCGCCGGCGGACGCGGCGGCCCGCAGCGCCGCCGGCCTCGCCGGCGACGGCCCGGTCGTGGGCTTCGTCGGCTCGCTCTACCGCTACGAGGGGGTCGACCTGCTGGTCGATGCCGCGGCGCTGCTGGCCCGCGCACATCCGCGCCTGTCCTTCGTCGTCGTCGGTGGCGGGATGGAGGAGGAGGCGCTGCGACGGCGCGTCGCCGCGGCGGGCCTTGGCGCGCGCTTCTCGATGCGCGGCCGGGTCGACAACGCCGAGGTCGAGCTCCACTACGCGGCGATGGACGTGCTCGCCTATCCGCGCCGATCGATGCGCCTCACCGAGCTCGTCACGCCGCTCAAGCCGCTCGAGGCGATGGCGATGGGTCGGCTCGTGCTCGCCTCGGACGTCGGCGGGCATCGCGAGCTCGTGGAGGATGGCGCGACCGGCTTCCTCTTCCCGCCCGGCGACGCGGGCGCGCTCGCCGCGGCGATCGATCGCGCCCTGGGCGCGCGCGACGCCTGGCCGGGGATGCGCGCGCGCGCGCGGCGCTTCGTGGAGGACGAACGATGCTGGGCGCGAACCGCCAGCCTCTGCGCGCGGCTCTACCGCGAGGCCACGGCGCGCGCCGCGGCCGGCGCGCGGCTCATGCCAGGCCCTGCAGCCAGTCCTCGATGAGGCGCCGCGCGATCGAATCCGGCCGCGGGAGCCTGAAGACCTCGGGGTCGTGCGCGGCGAGCAGGAACTCGCGCGAGAACCATCCGGCCGTCTCGAGCTCCTCAGCGTCGACCGACAGGCTCCGGTCCCGCGCCTCGACATGGAAGCCGAGCATGATCGAGCCGGGGAAGGGCCAGGGCTGCGAGGAGTGGTAGCAGACGTCCTCCGGGCGCACCGCGACGCCGGCTTCCTCCATGACCTCTCGCGCCACCGCCTCCTCGAGGCTCTCGCCGGGCTCGACGAAGCCGGCCAGGGTCGAATGCATCCCGGCGGGCCAGACGCGCTGGCGGCCGAGCAGCGCGTGGTCGCCGCTGGTCACGAGCATGATCACGGCCGGGTCGGTGCGCGGGAAATGCTCGGCGTTGCACGAGGCGTCGGTGCAGCGGCGGACATGGCCGGCGGCCTCGGCGCGGGTCGGCGCGCCGCAGACGCCGCAATGACGGTGCCGCGCGTGCCAGTGCATGATGCCGCGGGCATAGGCGAGCAGGGCGCCCTCCGCGCGGTCCAGCAGGGCGCCGACGGCGCGCAGGTCGACGAAGGACGCCTCGGCGCCGAAAAGCGTCGGCAGCATGTGCTCCTCGTGTCCCGACACGTCGAGCGCGAAGTAGCTGGCGCCATCCTTCGCGCCCAGGAAGACGACGAGGCTCGGATCGGTGCCCAGCGCTTCGATGGCACGCGCCTCGAGGAACAGCGCGCGCGGCCTGTCGCCATGCGCGACGAGGTTGCGGCCGCGCCAGACCGGCACGACCCGCGCCATGGTGCCCGCGACATGGGCGTCGATGAAGGCGGCGTCGCGCCGCCGCTCCGAATGCCGGGCGAGGCCGAGGCCGGAGTAGAAATTCGGGATTCGCATGTCCCGCGCAGACTGCCCGGCGGGTCGCGCCGAGGCAACCGCCGCGCCCGTCGCGGTCGCGCGCCAGGGGTTTTCCGGCGATCCGCGCGCCGCGCCTTGCGCCAGCCCTCCGGGCGGTTCATATATCGGGCGGGAGGTTGGCGGCGGACGGACTCCTCGCCAACCCGGCCAGGTCCGAGAGGAAGCAACCGTAACGAGTTCCGGTCCGGGTCGTCGTTCCAGCCTCCCACCTCCCGCCTCCACGCTGATGCACCGGGCCGCGAGATGACCGAACCGTCCTCCGCCTATCGCGTCCTCGCGCGCAAGTACCGCCCGACCCGCCTCGGCGACCTGCTCGGCCAGGACGCCCTGGTCCGCACCCTCACCAACGCGATCGAGTCCGGGCGCATCGCCCATGCCTTCGTGCTGACCGGGGTGCGCGGCGTCGGCAAGACGACCACGGCGCGCATCATCGCGCGCGCGCTCAACTGCGTCGGCCCCGACGGCAAGGGCGGCCCGACCCCGGATCCCTGCGGCACCTGCGAGCAATGCGTCGCGATCGCCGAGGACCGCCACATGGACGTGGTGGAGATGGACGCCGCGTCGAACACCGGCGTGGCCAACATGCGCGGCCTCATCGACGGCGTCGGCTACCGCCCCGTCTCCGCCCGCTACAAGGTCTACATCGTGGACGAGGTCCACATGCTCTCGAACAGCGCGTTCAACGCGCTGCTCAAGACGCTGGAGGAACCGCCCGGCCACGTGAAGTTCATCTTCGCGACGACCGAGATCCGCAAGGTGCCGATCACGGTCCTGTCGCGCTGCCAGCGCTTCGACCTGCGCCGCTTCGAGCCCGCGACGCTCGCGGCCATGCTGTCGGACGTCGCGCGCAAGGAAGGCCGCGCGATCGACGAGGGCGCGGCGCGCATCCTCGCGCGCGCGGCGGACGGCTCGGCGCGCGACGGGCTGTCGCTGCTCGACCGCGCGCTCGCCCATGCCGAGGGCGACCTCGGCGAGAAGACGGTGGCCGAGCTGCTCGGCCTCGCGGACCGCGCGCAGGTCTTCGACCTGTTCGAGGAGGTGATGCGCGGCCAGCCCGCCGCCGCCCTCGACCGCCTGCAGGCGATGTACCGCGCAGGCGCCGATCCCGCCGTCGTGGTGCAGGACATGCTCGAGGTCGTGCACCAGCTCGCGCGGCTGCAGGCCGCGCCGTCGCTGGCCGACGACTCCGCGCTCTCGCAGGCCGAGCGCGAGCGGGGCAAGGCGCTCGCGTCGAAGCTCGGCGTGGCGTCGCTGGCGCGCGCCTGGTCGATGGCGCTCAAGGGCCTGGGCGAGGTGCAGTCCGCGCCGCAGCCGCTCTCCGCGCTCGAGATGCTGCTCATCCGCCTTGCCCATGCCGCCGACCTGCCGAGCCCGGCCGACCTCGTCGCGTCGCTGCGCGATGGCGGCGGTGCCACGGGTGCCGGCGCGCCCGCGCCGCGCGGCGGCGGTGGCGGCGGTGCCCGCGCCGCGCTCGTGTCCACGGCGGCGCTCGCCGCTCCCGTCGCCGTCGCGGGCGAATCCGCGCCGCAGGTCGCCGCCAGCGCGGCGCTGGCGCCGCAGCCGTCGAGCTTCCGCGAGGTGGTCGCCCTCTTCGAGGCCAGGCGCGAGGGCATCCTGCACGGGCTGCTCTGGAACTCCGTCCACCTGCTGCGCTTCGAGCCGGGCGTGATCGAGATGCGCGCCCCGGGCTGCCCGCGCGACTTCCCCGCGCGGCTGATGGAGATGCTCGGGCGCTGGACCGGGCGTCGCTGGATCGTCTCGCTCAGCGACCAGCCGGAGGGCGAGCCC
>CANMWW010000236.1 GCA_947500965.1 Alphaproteobacteria bacterium | reverse complement strand
GCCCGACTATGCGGCGGTGACGCCGGGGCTGGTGCTGATCTCGGTCTTCTACTGGACGGTCCACCGCCCGGACCTCTTCCGGCCATTGCATGCCTGCATCCTGGGCCTGCTCGACGACGTGCTGTCCGGCAGCGCGCTGGGCGTGAACGCGATGGTGCTCGTCCTCGTGCACTGGAGCGTCGTCTCCCAGCACCGGTTCTTCGTCGGCAAGGGCTTCGCGCTGGTCTGGAGTGTCTTCGGCGTCGTGGCGCCGCTCGCGATCGCGCTCACCGCGCTGCTGTCGCTGCTGGCCGCGCGCGTCGCGCCTGATCCGGCCGTCGTGCTGGTGCAGGCGCTCCTGACCATCGCGCTCTACCCGCCGGTGGCCTGGCTGCTGGGCCGCGCACAGCGCCTCTTCCTGGCGGGGCTCTGAGCCCATGGCCCGCGAGCAGGGACGCGCGAGGACCTTCACGCGCCGGTCGCTCCTGCTGCTGGGCGGCCAGCTCGGCCTGTTCGGCCTGCTGGCGGGGCGGCTCTACTGGCTGCAGGTCGTGGAGAGCGAGAAGTACCAGACGCTGTCCGACACGAACCGCATCAGCCTGAGGCTGGTGCCGCCGGTGCGCGGCCGCATCCTCGACCGCGAGGGCGAGCCGCTGGCCGTCAACCGGCCCAACTACCGCATCGTCGTGGTCCCCGAGCTGACCGGCAATGTCGGCGCGACGCTCGACGCGCTCGCGACCCTGCTGCCGGTCGGCGAGGCGGACCGGCGCCGGATCATGCGCGACGTGGCCCGCAAGCGGCGGTTCCTGCCGATCGTCGTGAAGGAGAACCTGTCCTGGGAGGATGTCGGCCGCGTCGCGGTCAACACGCAGGACCTGCCCGGCGTGCAGTTCGACGTCGGCTTCGCGCGCGAATACCCGCGCGGCATGGATTTCGCGCATGTCGTCGGCTATGTCGCGCCGCCCGCCGAGGCGGACCTGACCGGCGACCCGCTGCTGGAGCTCCCCGACTTCCGCATCGGCCGCAACGGCATCGAGCGCGTCTACGACCTCGCCATGCGCGGGCGCGGCGGCACCAGCCAGCTCGAGGTCAACGCGGTCGGCAGGCCGATCCGCGAGCTCGACCGGGTCGATGGGGATCCCGGCCAGGACGTGGCGCTGACGATCGACGCCGGGCTGCAGCGCTTCTGCATGCAGCGCCTCTCGCAGGAGGAGAGCGCCGCCGCCGTGGTCATGGAGGTCGACACCGGCGAGGTCCTCGCTGCGGCTTCGTGGCCGAGCTTCGATCCGAACGAATTCTCGACCGGTATCCCGGTGGGGCTGTGGCGCGAGCTGCTCGCCGACACGCGCGGGCCGCTGACGAACAAGGTCGTGTCGGGCCAGTACGCGCCGGGCTCGACATACAAGATGGCGGTTGCGCTGGCGGGGCTCGAGGCCGGCGCGATCGCGCCGGACCATCGCATCCACTGCCCCGGGCACATGGACCTCGGCGACAACCGCTTCCATTGCTGGCGCCGCGGCGGGCATGGCGCCGTCGACATGGTCGAGGCCATCCAGCAGTCCTGCGACGTCTATTTCTACGAGCTCGCGCGCCGCGTCGGCATCGACCGCATCGCCGCGATGTCGCGGCGGCTCGGCCTCGGCCAGGCCCTTGGCATCGACCTTCCCGGCGAGCGCGCGGGGCTGATGCCGACGCGCGCGTGGAAGGAGGCGCTGCATGGCAAGCCCTGGGCGCAGGGCGACACGCTCGTGGCCGGGATCGGGCAGGGCTTCGTGCTTGCCACGCCCCTGCAGCTCGCCGTCATGACGGCGCGGATGGCCAATGGCGGCCGCGCCGTCGAGCCGCATTTCGCGCGCCAGCGGATCGAGGGCGGCTCGCTCGTCGACCGCGTGGAGGAGGCTGCGCCCGCGCTCGGCATCCCGCAGCGCCACCTCGCCATCGTCCTCAAGGCGATGTCGAGCGTGGTCAACGACCCGCGCGGCACCGCCTTCCGTGCGCGCATCGACGAGCCCGAGTTCGCCATGGGCGGCAAGACCGGGACCTCGCAGGTGCGGCGGATCACGGCGCAGGAGCGCGCCACCGGCATGCGCCGCCCGCACGAGGTGCCATGGAACGAGCGCGACCACGCGCTCTTCGTCGGCTTCGCGCCGGTGCGCGAGCCGCGCTACGCCTGCGCCGTGATCGTCGAGCATGGCGGCGGCGGGTCCGCCGTCGCCGCGCCGATCGCGCGCGACATCCTGCTCGAGGCGCAGAAGCGCGACAGCGCCGGACGGACCGCGCGCCGCGCGCGCGCCACCGGCTCGGCGCCGACCTGAGGGAGGGGACGCATGGACCTGCGCGCGCTCTTCTCCGGCCGGGCCGACGAACCGGGCCTCCTCGACAAGCTCCTCGCGGTCAACTGGGGCCTCGTGCTGCTGATCGCGCTCGTCTCCTGCATCGGCTTCGCCATGCAGTACTCGGCGGCGGGCGGCAGCATGGAGCCCTGGGCCGGCCGGCAGGTCATGCGCTTCGGCGCCGGGCTCGTGCTGATGCTCGTCGCGGCGATGGTGCACCTGCGCTGGTGGCACGCGCTCGCCTATCCGGTCTACGCGATGGGCCTCCTGCTGCTCGTGGCCGTCGAGGTGTTCGGGCGGATCGGCATGGGCGCGCAGCGCTGGATCGACCTCGGCTTCTTCCAGTTCCAGCCCACCGAGCTGATGAAGCTCGGCCTCGTGCTCGTCCTCGCGCGCTACTTCCACGCCCTGACCCAGGACGAGGTGCGCAAGCCGCTCCGGCTCGCCTGGCCTGTCCTGCTCGGCGTCGTGCCGGCCGTGCTCGTCGCCAAGCAGCCGGACCTGGGCTCGGCGCTGCTGCTGCTGATCCTCACCGCGGCGCTGCTCTTCCTCGCCGGCGTGAGGCTGTGGAAGTTCGCGGCCGTCGCCGCGGTCGTGCTGGCGGCCCTGCCGCTGGCCTGGTCGCGGTTGCGCGACTACCAGAAGCAGCGCGTCCTGGTCTTCCTCGATCCCGAGAACGACCCGCTGGGATCGGGCTACCACATCATCCAGTCGAAGATCGCGCTCGGGTCGGGCGGGGTCTGGGGCAAGGGCTTCATGCAGGGGACCCAGTCCTACCTGCAGTTCCTGCCGGAGAAGCAGACCGACTTCATCTTCACGATGTACGCCGAGGAATTCGGCCTGGTCGGCGGGATCGTGCTGCTGGCGCTCTACGCCGCGATCCTGGTCTACGGGACGATGATCGCCCTGGTCGCGCGCAGCCAGTTCGGTCGCCTGCTCGCCTCGGGCATCATGGTGGCCTTCTGGGTCTACGCCTTCATCAACATGGCGATGGTGACCGGCATGATCCCGGTCGTGGGCGAGCCGCTGCCCTTAGTGTCCTATGGCGGCAGCGCGCTGATGTCGCTGCTGGTCAGCTTCGGCCTGGTCATCAACGTCTATGTCCACCGCAACGCCCAGATCGGGCGGAGCGGGGACGACGGGACGGCCTGAGGGGCGCACCGCCCGAGGGGGCGGCGCGGCCGGCTGTGGAAAAGCCGAAACCCCTGTCGACAAGCCCCGGGCGGCTTGGTATATCGCCGCCCCGATCGCGGAATCGCGTGGGCGCTTAGCTCAGTTGGTAGAGCAGCTGACTCTTAATCAGCGGGTCATAGGTTCGAGCCCTATAGCGCCCACCACCTTGAAAACAAACGGTTTTCCGGCCAGAGACAAGGCCGGAAAACCGGGGCCCAGAAGGGGGCAGGTCGCGGGGAGGTCGCAGACCGCGACCTAGCGCGGCCTCCCGAACATCCCCACCACCGCCGGGCTTCGGCGTGCGCGGCGGCGACATCGACAGCCGCGGCGTGGTCTGGGTCTCGCTGGCGAGCGGCCATCTCGGCGCCTTCGACCGCTCGAGGTGCCGCGGGCCGCTCGCCGGGCCGGCGGCGACCGGCGACCACTGCCCGGAGGGCTGGAGCTTCCACCGCTATCCCGGCCCTGGCTTCGAGGGCGTCGGCGAGAACAGCGCGGAGTCCAGCTACTACACCTGGGTCGACCAGCACGACACGTTCGGGCTCGGGCGCGACGTGCCGATGTCGACCGCGAACCTCAATGACGGGCTGGTGGCGTTCAAGGACGGGCGGATGATCCTGCTGCGCGTGCCCTATCCGCTGGGCTTCTACGCGAAGGGCTTCGACGGACGGATCGACGATCCCGCGCTCGGCTGGAAGGGCAGGGGGCTCTGGACGACCAATGGCGACCGCACGCCCTGGCTGATCGAGGGCGGCAAGGGCAGCCGGCCGCTCGCGGCGCATTTCCAGCTTCGCCCGCATCCCCTGGCGAAGTGAGCCGCGCGCCATTGCCGCGGCCCGGGCGCGCGGGCAGAGTGGCGGGCGAACGGAAGGAACGAAAGCCATGAAGCTCGCCAGGGCAGCCCTCGCACCGCGCTACCTTCCCTATTCGGCCTGCGTCGTCGCGAGCGTCGGCCTGCTCGCCGCGAGCACGCTGCATCCCGGCTTCCTGCTGCCCTTCGCGGTCGCGGCGGCGCTCGCCGCCCTTGGAACCTACGACCTGCTGCAGACGCGCCACAGCGTGCTGCGCAACTACCCGATCTCGGCGCACCTGCGCTTCCTGCTCGAATCGATCAGGCCGGAGATCCGCCAGTACTTCCTCGAGAACGACAAGGACGGCAGGCCCTTCGCGCGCGACCAGCGCTCGATCGTCTACCAGCGCGCCAAGCGACAGCTCGACAAGGTCCCGTTCGGGACCCAGCTCGACGTCAACGAGATCG
>CANMWW010000235.1 GCA_947500965.1 Alphaproteobacteria bacterium | reverse complement strand
TCCTCGTACTCGATGCTGCCGATGCGGCCCGCGTCGGCCGGACCGAGCGGGTCCGCGATGTCCACGACGAGCGGCCTGCGCCGCGCGAGCCTCAGCGCCTCGGCGACGACCGGCGCGAATTCCGTGTCCACCAGCACGACCCGCGCGGCGCCGTGGTCGATCATGAAGGCGATGGTCGCGGCGTCGAGGCGCACGTTCATGGCGTTGAGCACTGCGCCCGCCATCGGCACGCCGAAGGCGCATTCGTAGGCCGCCGGGATGTTCGGCGCCATCAGCGCGACGGTGTCGCCGCGCCTGACGCCGCGGCGCCGGAGCGCGGAGGCCAGCTGCCGGCAGCGCCTGTGCGTCTCGGCCCAGCTACGCCGGAGATGGCCGTGCACGATCGCGACATGGCGTGGCGCGACCGCGGCCGCCCGGGCGAGGAAGCCGACTGGCGTCAGGGGCGCATGGTTGGCGGCATTGCGGCCGAGATCCGCCTCGTAGGGATGGAGCGCGGCCCTTGTCCCGGCCTTGCGTCCCCTTGCCATGCTGCGTCGCTTCGCCATGGTCGCCTCCCTGCTCGCGCCCCGGGCATCTTGCCACAGGCCGCGCTTTCCAACACCGACCGGCGACGGCAGACTCCGGGCCAACAGGGAGAACCGGGATGACGCAAGGGACCTACGCGCCGATCTACGTGGCCTCGCTCGCGGACCGCGACGGATTCTGGGCCGCGCGCGCGGCCGACATCGCGTGGACGCGGCGCTGGGACAAGGTCTGCGACGACGCGCGGCCTCCCTTCTATCGCTGGTTCCCTGGCGGCGAGCTCAACACCTGCTTCAACGCCGTCGACCGCCATGTCGAGGCCGGCCACGGCGACCGGCTCGCGATCGTGTACGACAGCCCCGTCACCGGCGGCACGATCGAGCGCATCACCTATCGCGAGCTGCAGGACCGCGTGGCGCGCTTCGCGGGCGTGCTCGCCGGGCTCGGCGTCGGCCGGGGCGATCGCGTCATCGTCTACATGCCGATGGTGCCGGAGGCCGCCATCGCGATGCTGGCCTGCGCGCGCATCGGCGCGGTGCACTCGGTCGTGTTCGGCGGCTTTGCCGCGAACGAGCTCGCGGTGCGCATCGACGACTGCAAGCCGAAGGCCATCGTCTCCGCCTCCTGCGGCATCGAGCCGAACCGCGTCGTCGCCTACAAGCCGCTGCTCGACGCGGCCATCGCCATCGCTGCGCACAAGCCCTCTTCCTGCGTGGTCCTGCAGCGTCCGCAGCATCCCTGCACCCTGGTTGCCGGCCGCGACGTCGACTGGTCCGAGGCGATGGCGAAGGCCGCGCCGGCCGCGTGCGTCCCGGTCGCGGCGACGGACCCGCTCTACATCCTCTACACCTCCGGCACGACCGGGCAGCCGAAGGGCGTGGTGCGCGACAATGGAGGCCATGCCGTCGCGCTCAAGCACAGCATGTCTCTGCTCTACGACATGAAGCCGGGCGAAGTGTTCTGGGCGGCGAGCGACGTCGGCTGGGTCGTCGGCCACAGCTACATCGTCTACGGCCCGCTGCTGCAGGGCTGCACGACGCTGATGTACGAGGGCAAGCCGGTGGGCACGCCGGACGCCGGCGCCTTCTGGCGCGTGATCTCGCAGCACGGCGTCAAGGCGCTGTTCACCGCGCCCACGGCGTTCCGCGCCATCAAGCGCGAGGATCCCGAGGGGCTGCTCGTGGGCCGCCACGACCTGTCCTGCTTCAAGGCGCTGTTCCTCGCCGGCGAGCGCTGCGATCCCGACACGCTGCTCTGGGCGCAGCGCATCCTGAAGGTGCCGGTCGTCGACCACTGGTGGCAGACCGAGACGGGCCACGCCATCGCCGGCAACCCGATCGGCGTCGAGGCCTTCCCGGTGAAGCCGGGATCGGCGACGAAGCCGATGCCTGGCTGGGACGTGCAGGCGCTCGGCGCCGACGGCCACCCCGTGCCTGCGGGCCAGATCGGCTCGATCTGCTGCCGCCTGCCGCTGCCTCCCGGCACGCTTCCCACGCTGTGGAACGCCGAGGACCGCTTCTTCCGCTCCTACCTCGAGGAATTCCCCGGCTGGTACAAGACGGGCGACGCCGGGATGGTCGACGCGGACGGCTATGTCCACATCATGACCCGCGTGGACGACGTCATAAACGTCGCCGGCCACAGGCTCTCGACCGGCCAGATGGAAGAGGTGCTCGCGAGCCATCCGGACGTCGCGGAATGCGCGGTGGTGGGCGTCGGCGACGATCTGAAGGGGCAGGTGCCGCTCGGCTTCCTGGTGCTCAAGGCCGGCGTGAAGTCCTCCGACGAGAAGGTCGTCGCCGACGTGGTGCGCATGGTCCGCGACACGATCGGGCCGGTGGCGTTCTTCAAGCAGGCACTGGTCGTGAAGCGCCTGCCCAAGACGCGCTCGGGCAAGATCCTGCGCGGCACGATGCAGAAGATCGCCGACAGCGAGGCATGGAAGCTGCCCGCGACGATCGACGATCCCGCGATCCTCGACGAGATCTCGGAGGCGCTCAGGCCGCTCGGCTACGCGAAGGCGCCGAGCATGACCGGGGGCAGTTGAGCGGCCCCCGGGACCGCGTCACTCGCTCGGCTGCTCGGCGGCCTGGCTGGCGGCGGCCTCGGCCTCGGCGCGGGCGCGCTCGGCGCGGCGCTGGGCGCGCTCGCTATCCTTGCGGCGGCGCTCGGCGACGCGCGCGGCCTTCTCGATCGCGTCGTCGAGGGCGACCTGGCTGCACAGGCCGAGCATCACCGGGCTGGTCGGCTTGATGTTCTGCATGTCCCAGTGGGAGCGGTCGCGGACCTTCTGGATGGTCGACTTCGTGGTGCCGAGCAGGTGGCCGACCTGCGCATCCGTCAGCTCCTGGTGGTGGCGCAGCAGCCAGGCGATGGCGCTGGGCTTGTCCTGGCGCTTGGCGATCGGCGTGTAGCGGGCGCCCTTCACCTGCTGCACGATCTGCGGCAGGTCCTTCTTCAGGAGCTGCAGCTTCGCCTTGCGGTCGGCCTCGCAGCGCGCGATCTCCTCGCGGGTCAGCTGGCTGGCGGCGACCGGGTCGATGCCAACGATGCCGATCGCGACCTCGCCATCGGCAATGCCCTGGATCTCGAGCGGGTGCATCCCGCAGAACTCGGCGATCTGCTCGAAGGTCAGCCCGGTATTCTCGACCAGCCAGACGGCGGTTGCCTTGGGCATCAGGGGAGTCGTCATCGGAACCTTGCCTCCAGACGCGCGACGCGGGCCCAGCCGCCCCGGGAACCGGGGCGTCCGCCCAACACCTGCGCATCGATGTCGCGGATTCGGTGCCGTATATACAGCGCCGCGCGCCGACCGGTCAAAGAATTCGAATGGCCAAGGTGCTCAACGGGTTAGGTCCGAAATCTCAAGCACGATCTTCCCCACGTGGCGGTCCGCCTCGAGCGCGGCATGCGCCTCGGCCGCGCGGGCGAGGGGATAGGTCTCGTGGATGACCGGACGCACCGAGCCATCCTCGAGCCAGGGCAGGACGACCCGGCGCAGGCCCTGCGCGATCCGGCCCTTGGCCTCCACGGATCGCGGCCGCAGCGTCGAGCCGGTGACGACCAGGCGCTTGCGCATCAGCGCGTTGAGGTCGAGCTCGGCCTTGTGCCCCCTCAGGAAGGCGATCTGGACCAGGCGGCCCTCCTCGCGCAGCAGGGCGATGTTCCGCGGCGTGTAGTCGCCACCGACCATGTCGAGGATCACATCGATTCCAGAGCCTTGGGTCGCGTCCTTCAGCTCCTTCACGAAATCCGCCGCGCGGTAGTCGATCGCCTTCTCGGCGCCCAGCGCCTCGCAGGCGGCGCATTTCTCCGGCGTCCCGGCGGTCGCGAAGACGCGCGCGCCATGGCGCCGCGCGAGCTGGATCGCCGTCGTCCCGATGCCGGACGCACCGCCATGGACTAGGAAGGCCTCGCCCGGCTGCAGCGCGGCGCGGTCGAAGACATTGGTCCAGACCGTGAAGAAGGTCTCGGGGATCCCGGCCGCCTCGACGTTCCCCAGCCGGGCCGGGACGGGCAGGCACTGCGCCGCCGGCGCCGCGCAATACTCGGCATAGCCCCCACCGGCGACGAGCGCCATCACGCGATCGCCGATGGCGGGCCAGGACACGCCGGCCCCTGTCGCCACCACCACGCCCGCGACCTCGAGGCCGGGGATGTCGGAAGCGCCCGGAGGCGGCGCGTAGCCGCCCATGCGCTGGAGCACGTCCGGGCGGTTGATGCCCGCCGCGGCGACCCGGACCAGCACCTCGCCCGGCCCCGCCTGGGGCAGCGGTCGCGTCGCGGGCACGAGGACCTCGGGCCCGCCCGGGCGCAGGATCTCGATCGCGGTCATCGTGCTGGGAAGGGCCATGTCGGGTTCCGATCCGGTGTTGCCTGCGGGCCGCGCCAGCCTTAGCAAGGCGACCGGGCCACGAGGAAGGAGGACCGGATGGATTTCGACGAGCTCGAGCCGCGCAAGGCCAGGCCGGCGGCGCCGAAGGACCTCTCCGGCTGGTCGGTCGCCGACCTCGAGGCCTATATCGCCGCGCTGGAGGCCGAGATCGGCCGCGCGCGCCAGGCCATCGCCGCGAAGCAGGCGCAGAAGGCCGCGGCCGACCTGTTCTTCAGGAAGCCCTGACGCCGGCCCCGGCCGGCGCCGTCTCCCGTTCCCCAATGGCTGGAAGGATCACATGACGCTCAAGGGCAAGGTCGCGCTGGTGACCGGTTCGACCAGCGGCAT
>CANMWW010000234.1 GCA_947500965.1 Alphaproteobacteria bacterium | reverse complement strand
TGGTAGGCATGGCCCGCGCGCAGCACGACGTCGTCGCGCCAGTGGCCGGCCGCGAGCTGCAGCCCGATCGGCATGCCGTCGGCGGAGAAGCCGCAGGGCAGGGCGAGCGCCGGCACGCCGGCCGCCGCCCATCCCCACGCGTTCCTCATGATCGCGGCGGAGACCGCGACGATGCCGCGCGCATCGTCGGCGCGCGGCACCTCCGTGGCGACCATCGGAGAGAGCAGGACGTCGACGTCCAGGGCGAGCATCCGGCGCGTGGAATGCGTGAAGCGCTCGCGCCAGCGCAGCGCGTCGGCGAGGTCGGTCGCCGCGAGGGCGAGGCCGGGCTGCAGCCGCTCGCGCACCAGCGGGTCGAAGAGCCCGGGGTCGCGCGCGAGGCGGTCGCGATGCAGCGCGGATGCGTCGGCGAAGATGATCCTCTGGACGCAGGCGGGCGCGTCTTCCGCCCCCGCGACCTCGATGTCGACGAGGCGCGCGCCGAGGCGCTCCAGCACGCGCGCGGCATCCATCGCCGCCGCGGCGATCGCTGCCGGCGCGCCCTCGAGGTAGTGGTTGCGCGGGATCCCGACGCGCAGCCCGGCGACGCCCGCGGACAGGCGCCGCATCGCGTCGGGCGGATCGCGCGCCTCGCTGAAGGGATCGGCCGGGTCATGGCCTGCGATGGCGGAGAGGACGAGCGCGACATCCGCCGCGCTGCGCGCGATCGGGCCGCAGGTGTCGAGCGGAGGGCTCACCGGGAAGATGCCTGTGCAGGGCACCGCGCCCACGCTGGGGCGCAGGCCGGTCACGCCCGTGATAGAGCAGGGTCCGCGGATCGAGCCGCCGGTGTCGGTGCCGAGCGCGGCCTCCGCCATGCCGGACGCGACGGCGACGGCCGAGCCGCCGCTGGAGCCGCCGGGGATGCGCGACGTGTCCCAGGGGTTGCGGCAGGCGCCCCAATGCGCGTTCTGCGTCGTCCCGCCGAAGCAGAACTCGTGCAGGTTCGCGGTGCCGACGATCGTGGCGCCCGCGGCGCGCAGCCGCGCGACCACGGTGGCGTCGGCGGGCGCGACGCGCTCGGCGAAGAAGCGCGAGCCCGCCGTGCCGCGCAGGCCGGCGACGTCGATGCAGTCCTTGAGCGCCACGACCATGCCGTGGAGCGGACCCAGGCTGCGCCCCTCGCGCGCGGCGGCGTCGGCGGCGTCGGCCTGCGCGCGCGCGGCGTCGGGCGTCGGCGTGATGAAGGCGCGCAACCTGCCGTCGAGCCGCGCGATGGCGTCGATGCAGGACTCGGCGCGCGCGCGCGCGTCAGCGCCCGAGCGCATAGGCCTGCTGCAGGCGCGGCGTCGCGGCGGCGCGCAGCACGCGCCCGTCCGTGGCGGCGGCGCAGTTGCGCCCGAGCGTCCAGTCGCCGACGACCTTGACCTCGTGGCCGCGGCGCTCGAGCCCCGCGATGGTCTCGCGCGGGAAGCGCCCCTCGAGCTGCAGCTTCGCCGGCGCGGCGTGGCGCGGGTAGAAGGAGTTGGGCCAATGGTCGGACTGCAGCTGCGGCGCGTCGATCGCCGCCTGCAGGTTCAGCCCGTGGTCGGCGTGGCGCAGGAAGAACTGCAGGATCCACTGGTCCTGGTTGTCGCCGCCGGGCGAGCCGAAGGCCATCGTCGTGTCGCCCCGCCGCGCGATGGTCGGCGTCAGCGTCGTGCGCGGCCGCGCGCCGGGGCGCAGCGTCGAGGGCAGGCCCTCCTGCATCCAGAACATCTGCGCGCGCGTGCCGAGGCAGAAGCCCAGGCCGGGGATCGCCGGCGAGGATTGCAGCCAGCCGCCCGACGGCGTCGCCGCGACGACGTTGCCCCAGCGGTCGATGACGTCGAGGTGGCAGGTGTCGCCCTCCGCCGGCCCGCGCGATGGCCGCGCGGCGCGCGCGCGGTCCTGGCTTTCCTGCTCGACGCGCGCGGGCTCGCCGATCCCGGCCTCGCCGCCGCCGCCGGCCAGCGCGTAGCGCGGGAAGTTCGGGTTGCGCCCGCCGGGCGCGCCGGGGCGCATCTCGCGCGAGGCCTCGGGACCGACGAGGCGGCGGCGCTCGGCCGCGTATGGATCGGAGAGCAGCGCCGCGATCGGCACGTCGCCGCCCTCGGGCTCGCCGTACCAGGACTCGCGGTCGGCATAGGCGAGCTTCTTCGCCTCCACGAGGACATGGACGAACTCCTCGCCGAGCGTGTCCATCGCGGGGACGTCGAAGCCCTCGAGCAGCTTCAGCGCCTGCAGCATCACCGGCCCCTGGCTCCAGGGCCCGGCCTTGAAGACCTCCCAGCCGCGATAGGAGACGCGCGCGCAGGCCTCGGTCGTCGCGCTCCACGCCGCCATGTCGGCGGCGCGCAGCACGCCGCGATGGCGCTGGCCGGTGGCGTCCATCGCCTCGGTGCGGGTGGCGAAGCCCTCGATCGTCTCGGCCACGAAGCCCTGGTAGAAGGCGCGCCGCGCGGCGTCGATCTGCGCCTCGCGGTCGGCGCCTGCCTGCGCGCCCAGGCGCACGAGCCGCGCCAGCGTCTTCGCGAGGTCGGGGTTGCGGTGGATGTCGCCCGCCACCGGCGGCTTGCCGCCGGGCAGCCAGATTTCCGCCGAGGCGGGCCATTCGCGCGCGAAGAACTCCGCCACGCCCGCGATCGCGCCGGCGGCGCCCTTCACCAGCGGGTGGCCCTCGGCGGCATAGGCGATCGCCGGCTGCAGCGCCTCGGCGAGGGTCAGCGTGCCGTGGTCGCGCAGCATCAGCATCCACGCGTCGAAGGCGCCGGGTACCGTGGCGGCGAGCAGTCCGTTGCCGGGGATCGTCGAGATCCCCTCCGCGCGGTAATGCGCGAGCGTCGCGCCCGCGGGCGCCGGGCCCTGGCCGCAGATCGCCACCGGCGCGTCCTGGCCCGCGGGGCGCACGAGGATCACGGCGTCGCCGCCGAGCCCGTTCATGTGCGGCTCGACCACCTGGAGCACGAAGCCCGCGGCGACCGCGGCGTCGAAGGCGTTGCCGCCCTTCTCGAGCACCGCCATGCCGACCTGGCTGGCGATCCAGTGCGTGGAGGAGACCACGCCGAACGTGCCGAGGATCTCCGGGCGCGTGGTGAATCCGGGTGCTGTCATGTCCTGCCTGCCTTCGGGATGCGTCGCCCCGGGATCCTACGCGCCGGATGGCGGCGAGGCCATGGCGCGGCTTGTTTCGGCGGCGGGCCGGGCCATGCTAATCGGTCGGCCATGGACAAGGCACAGGCAGGCGGCGCGCTCGCGGGCATCACCGTGCTCGCGCTGGAGCAGGCGGTCGCCGCTCCCTATTGCACGAGCAGGCTCGCCGACGCGGGCGCGCGCGTGATCAAGGTCGAGCGCGCGGAGGGCGACTTCGCGCGCGGCTACGACCGCGCGGCGAAGGGCATGTCGAGCTACTTCGCGTGGCTGAACCGCGGCAAGGAATCGCTCGCCGCGGACATCAAGGCCCCGGCCGACGCGGCGCTGCTCCACCGCATCCTCTCGCGCGCCGACGTCTTCGTGCAGAACCTCCTGCCCGGCGCCGCCGCGCGCGCGGGCTTCGGCTCCGACGAGCTGCGCGCGCGCCATCCGCGGCTCGTGACCGTCGACATCTCGGGCTATGGCGACGAGGGGCCCTACGCCGCCATGAAGTCCTACGACATGCTGGTCCAGGCGGAGACCGGCCTCGCCAGCATCACCGGCGGGCCCGAGGCGCCGGCGCGCGTCGGCGTCTCGGTCTGCGACATCGCCGCGGGCATGTACGCGCACCAGGCCGTGCTCGAGGCCCTGATCCGCCGCGGCCGCACGGGCGAGGGCGCGTCGATCAAGGTGAGCCTGTTCGACGGCATGGCCGACTGGATGGCGGTGCCGCTGCTGTTCTCCGACTACGGCCCGGGCGCGCCGCGCCGCGTGGGGCTGAGCCATCCCTCGGTCGCGCCCTACGACCCGTTCCCGAGCGCCGACGGCACGCCGGTGCTGATCTCGATCCAGAACGACCGCGAGTGGCAGCGCTTCTGCGCCGACGTGCTGGAGCGGCCCGGCCTCGCCGCCGATCCCGACTTCGCGACCAACGTGCAGCGCGTCGCCAACCGCGCGCGCATGGACGCGATCATCCGCGAGGGCTTCGCGCGCCACGGCACGGAGGCGCTCTGCGCGCGGCTGCTCGCCGCCGGCATCGCCTTCGCGCGGGTCAACTCCGTGGCGGATTTCTCGCGCCACCCGCAGCTGCGCCGCGTGCGCGTCCAGACGCCGGCGGGCGAGATCGCGCTGCCCGCGCCGCCGCCGGTGGTCGATGGCGACCGCGCGCCCGCGCTCGGCCCGGTGCCCGCGCTCGACGCGCATGGAGAGGCGATCAGGAAGGAGTTCGGCGCATGAACGCGGACGGGCAGGACCTGCGCGACTGGGTCGGCCGGCGCGAGAGCGCGGAAGATGCCTGCGACCCGCGCCGCGTGGCCGACATGGCCGCCACGCTCGACCTGCCGGCCGCGCCGCGCGAGGGCGACAGGCTGCCGCCGGGCTGGCACTGGATGTTCTTCAACCCGATGGCGCGCGCGAGCGAGCTCGGGCCCGACGGGCATCCGCGCCGCGGGGGCTTTCTGCCGCCGGTGGCGCTGCCGCGGCGCATGTGGGCGGGGGGCAGGCTGTCCTTCCCCGCGCCGCTGCAGGTCGGCGAGCGGCTGCGCCGCTACTCCGAGATCCTGTCGGTCGAGCCGAAGTCCGGGCGCTCCGGCGCGATGGTCTTCGTGACCGTGCGCC
>CANMWW010000233.1 GCA_947500965.1 Alphaproteobacteria bacterium | reverse complement strand
TGCCCGTGCCGAAATGCACGTAGGAGCGCATGCCCGTGGCCTCGCGCCGCACGACCAGCGAGATCTTCGCGTGCGTCTTCAGGCGGATGAAGCCGTAGACGACCTGCACGCCCGCGCGCTCCAGGTCGCGCGCCCAGCGGATGTTGCGCTCCTCGTCGAAGCGCGCCTTGAGCTCGACCAGTGCCGTGACCGACTTGCCGGCCTCGGCAGCCTCGATCAGCGCGCGCACGATCGGGGAGTTGTCCGAGGTACGGTAGAGAGTCTGCTTGATCGCGACGACGTCCGGGTCGATCGCCGCCTGGCGCACGAACTGCACCACCACGTCGAAGCTCTCGTAGGGATGGTGGACGACGATGTCCTTCTCGCGGATCGCCGCGAAGCAGTCGCCGCCGAAGTCCCGGATGCGCTGCGGAAAGCGCGGCGCGTAGGTCGGGAAGAGGAGGTCGGCGCGGCTCTCGACGACGAGCTGCGCCGCGTCCTGCAGGCCAAGCGGGCCATCGAGGCGGAAGACGTCGTCGGCGCTGGCCTTGAGGCCGCTGCGCACGAACTCCAGCACCTCCTCCGGCATGCTGCCAGAGACCTCGAGGCGGATGACGACGCCGCGCCGGCGGCGCTTGAGCGCGCTCTCGAAGGTGCGCACCAGGTCCTCGGCCTCCTCGTCGATCTCCACCTCGCTGTCGCGCAGCAGGCGGAAGGCGCCATGCGCGCGCACCTCGAAGCCCGGGAAGAGCCGGTCGAGGAACAGGCGCACGAGGTCCTCGAGCGGGATGAAGCGGATCCGCGGTCCCGGCAAGCGCACGAAGCGGTCGGCCTGGGCGGGCAGCGGCAGCAGGGCATTGAGCGTCGAGCCATCGGCCGGGCGGGCGAGCTGCAGGGCGAGGCCGAAGCCCTTGTTGAGCAGGAATGGGAACGGATGCGCAGGGTCGATCGCCAGCGGCGTCAGCACCGGGAACACCGCCTCGAGGAAATGCTGCTCGACCCAGGCCCGCTCCTCGTCGCTCAGATCGGCGGGCTCGATCACCGCGATGCCCTGCTGGCGCAACTCGGGCAGCAGCGCCGCCCAGCAGAGATGCTGGTCGCGCATCAGGGCGTCGGCGCGGCGATGGATCTCGTCGAGCTGCTCGGCCGGCGTCAGCCCGTCGAGGCTCGGCACCTTCACGCCCGCGGCCTGCTGCCCGCGCAGGCCGGCGACGCGGACCATGTAGAACTCGTCGAGGTTGCCGGCCGAGATCGACAGGAAGCGCACGCGCTCGAGGAGCGGATGCCCCGGGCCAGTGGCCTGGGCGAGGACCCGCTCGTTGAAGGCGAGCCAGGACAGCTCGCGGTTGACGTAGCGCGCGCCGTCCGCGACCTGGGCCGAGGGACCGGCATGCGCGTCGCTGGAATGGTCCACCGGCCCTCCCTCTCGCACCTGCGCGGGCGCGCCTATACCACGCCCCGCTTCGGGCGGGCTATCGTCCGGGCGCCGGGCCGACGGCGCCCCTTCCACCGGAGACGTCATTGAAGGACCTGCTCCTCTTCCGCCACGCGAAGGCAAAGCCAGCCCTGCCCGGCCAGGACGACCGGGACAGGCGGCTCGGCGGCCGCGGCCGCGAGGCAGCCCTCGCGATGTCGATGTGGATGCGCGACGCGGGCTGGCGCCCGGGCCTCGTGCTGTTCTCGACCGCCGTGCGCACGCGACAGACCGCGGCCATGGCGCTGATGGTGCTTCCGGCGGACCGGCTCGCCGGCGAGGACGGGCTCTACCTCGCGGACGCGCGGGCGCTGCGCGCGCGCGTCGCCGCGATCGACCCGGCGGTCGATGCGGCCATGATCGTCGGGCACAATCCCGGCCTCGAGGACCTCGCGCGTTCCCTGGTGCCGGCGGGACCGCGGGGAGAGGCCTCGATCGAGCCGCGCATGGCGACGGGCGCGGTCGCGTGGTTCCGCTCGCCCTCCAGCGACTGGCGCGGATTCTTCGCGGCCGGCACGGGCCTCGTCGCCGCCATGGCACCCGAGGATCTCGGCCAGCCGCGCGGGCGCTGACGCCTGGCGGCTCATTTCCAGAAGGCCCTCGTGCCGCGGAATTCCTCCCACGGGCCCGGCAGCCTCTCGATGCAGTCGGACTCGCGCGCCGCGCACCAGCCGAGCACCAGGGCCACGCCGTTCTGGATCGCCGGGTCCCTGCCCGCCCGGCCGCGCGACAGCCGCGCGACCAGAAGGCGCGTCGATGCCGCGTCGTTGATCGTCCCCAGCAGTCCCTGCACCCGGGACAGCGCCTCGACCTGCCTGCGCGCGCCGCGGCCCGGGAAGAGGTCGCGGAAGAATTCCGCCGCGTAGCGGAGCTTCTTCGCCCGCAGCCGGAGCTCGTGCAGATCCTCGACCGGCATCCCCTTGATCCCGCGCCCGTCGCGCAGCAGCTTCCGGTGCAGGCGCCTGAGCACGCGCCGGGCGAGGTCGCGCGCTGGCATGTCGAAGCGCGCGCCCGCGGCCTCCTTCCAGCCGCCGCCCTCGATCCAGGCCTCGAGGGGAAGGATGGCATCGGCGAAGGCAGGTCCCTCGAGCATGGCGCGCACGCGCGCACGCGCCACGACGCGCGCGCGCCTGCCGGCCGCCTCCACGGCATCGAGGCCCGGGTGGCGCCCCGCGCGCCCTCGCGTGGCCGGCAGCATCTCGTCGAGGAAGACGTCGAGCTCGCGGGCCGGGTCGCAGCGCCGCGCGACCCCCCGCAGCGACGCGGCCATGCGCCGGCGCGTCGCCGCCGGCATCGCGTCGGAAAAGACCGAGAAGGCCGAGCGCAGGCGCCGCAGCGCGACGCGGAACTGGTGCACACCCTCCGGGTCGTCGCTCCGCTCGATCGCCGCGGCATTGGCCCGCAGCTGCGCGAGGCAGTTGCGCGCGATCGCGGCGAAGGCCGGTCCGACCGCGACATCGCGCTCGAGCCGCGGGCGCGAGGCGCGCACGGGCGCGGGCGGGCGTCCCGACAGCAGGAGATGCGCGCGCGCCGACTTCGGCAGCACCTGCAGCGACAGCGGCACGACGGCGCGGAGTTGCGCGGCCACCGCGAAGAGGTCGGCGACCTCGCCCTCGCGCAGCTCGACCTCGATCTCCAGGATCGCCTCCCGGGCGTCACCGGCGCGGATCTCGCCCTCGTCGATGGCGAGCTCGAGCAACGAGCCGCCATGGCGCAGCGGGATGGCGCGCCGGCGGAAATCCGTCTCGAAGACCGGGAGGAGGCGATCGCCGAGATCCGCGTCGGACGCGAGTTCCGCCGGCAGCGCGCCCGCGGGCAGCAGCGAAAGGTCTGGTCGCGCACCCGCGATGGTCGCCTCCCATTCGCCGCGGGAGATCGCGGCCTCGTCCATGCGCGGCGCCGTCTTCAGCGTCTGGACGCGCCGGCGACCCGTGCCGCGCAGGCGCAGCACCGCCCCGGCGGCGCGCAGCGCGAGGTCGGGCGTGTCGTGGTAGCTGGAGACGAGGCGCCGCAGCCTGTCTGGGCCGGCGCGCAGCTGCGCGAGCGCAGGCGACGCGAGCAGCACGGGCAGGTCGGCCCCCGCGACGCGCAGGGCCAGCTCGACTTCCCGTTCCCTTCCGCTCGCCGCCATCGATCACCTGCCTGGGACGCGGCAGAGACTATGGGCTGGGCGATGGGACCGGCAAACCGATGGTGCTAAGAGCTTGACGCCGCAGGACCCGACGCGCCGTCCTGCATCGCCATCGACGGCGAAGGGACATGAAAGGATCACTGGACTTGCGCGACGATCCGTCACCCGCGCTTCTCGCCGAGGCCCTCGCGGGCCTGCCCGCGCGCCCTGGCGCGGGCCACGGGATCCTCGTCCTCGACGCGACGCGCGCGATCGTCGCGGCCTGCGCATCCGCCGCGGGCGAACTCGTCGCGATCCAGCCATGGAAGCCGCATTTCGACGCGCTCGCGCAGGCCGGCGTCGCGGCAAGGCCGCGGCTCGAGGACGGGGATCG
This sequence comes from Alphaproteobacteria bacterium, assembly GCA_947500965.1. GTDB lineage: Bacteria > Pseudomonadota > Alphaproteobacteria > CACIAM-22H2 > CACIAM-22H2 > CAIOSQ01. The sequence goes on along the minus strand of CANMWW010000233.1, from coordinate 801 downwards.
CGACTTCGCCGTCGCGCTGCTCGCGCTGGGCCGCAACCGGGCCCGCAACCTCGCGCGCCTCGCGCAGGCCGTCGCGTGCGTGGCGCCGGGCGGCTGGATCGTCGCCGCGGGCGCGAACGCGCTGGGCGCCGCGCGCTACGCGAAGCTGGCTGGCGCCACGCGGACGATCGCGCGCCATCGAGGGCGCGCATTCGCCCTCTCGCGCGATGACGCGCCTGCGCCGGCGGTGCGCGCGGAATGGCTTGCCGCGGGCGCGGCGCGGCGCCACGACGCGACCGGGCATGTCTCGGCGCCGGGCGCCTTCGCCTGGGACAGGATCGATCCGGGATCGCGGCTCCTCGCCGCCGCGCTGCCCACCGACATCGCCGGCGAGGCCGCCGACCTGGGCGCGGGCTGGGGCTACCTGTCCGCGCATCTCGCCGCGACCTGCCCGTCGCTGCGCGGCATCGACCTGCACGAGGCCGACCATGACGCGCTCGACGCGGCGCGCGCGAACCTCGCGGGGGCGGCGTCGCGCCTCGCGATCGGGTTCCACTGGAGCGACGTCGCGGGCGGCCTCGGCGGGCGTCGCTACGACGCCATCGTCTCCAACCTGCCCTTCCACGACACGCATGGCGCGGATCCCGGGATCGGCATCGCCTTCATCCGCGCCGCGGCGCGCGCGTTGCGACCGCAGGGCCGGTTCTGGTTGGTCGCCAACCGGCACCTGCCCTACGAGCGCGCGCTGTCCGCCGCCTTCGCGAGGGTGGCGCCGGTCGGCGAGGCCGAGGGCTACAAGATCCTCGTGGCCTCCGCGCCTCA
>CANMWW010000232.1 GCA_947500965.1 Alphaproteobacteria bacterium | reverse complement strand
GATCCCGCCGGCGTCGACCGGGACCTGCGACGCGTCGGCGCGCGCGGCGAGCACAGATGCGTGCTCCACCGCGGAGACCGCGGCCGGAAGGGAAAGGCCGCAGAGCGCGAGGGCGTTGGCCTCGGTTCCGCCGGACGTGAAGACCACGGAGCGCGCGGGCGCGCCGACGAGCGCGCCGACTGCCGAGCGGGCCTCCTCCACCAGCCTGCGCGCCTCGCGCCCGGGCCCGTGCACCGAGGAAGGGTTGCCCGCGCGCCCGATGGCCGCGACCAGCGCCTCGCGGGCCGAGGCGCGCATCGGCGCGCCGGCGTTCCAGTCGAGGTACAGGGTGTCGGCCACCTGGCGTCGCTCCGGGGGGCTCAGCCCGCCGCCTGGGCGGCCAGCGGCGCCTCGGGCTCGTGCAGCATGACCTGGCTCGTGCCGAGGATGCGGCGCGCGATCACGTCGGCGATGGTGACCGAGCTGAGATAGAGGTGGATCTGGTTGCCCAGTTCCTCCCAGAGGTCGTGGGTCAGGCAGCGGCTGCGGTTCTGGCGGCAGCCCGACGGCGACCCGGGGGCGCAGCGGGTGGCGCGGATGGGCTCGTCCACCGCGAGGATGATGTCGGCGACGCGCGTCTCCGAGATCGGATGGGCTGGCAGGTAGCCGCCGCCCGGGCCGCGCACGGAACGCACGAGCCCGCCACGACGAAGCTTGGCGAAGAGCTGCTCGAGGTAGGAAAGCGAGATCTCCTGGCGCTCGGCGATGTCCGCCAGCGCGACCGGCTGGCCCTTGCTGTGGGTCGCAAGGTCGACCATCGCCATCACCGCGTAGCGGCCCTTGGTGCTGAGCTTCACGATCCTTCTCCCTTCGCTGCCCTCGGTTTCGCCGCGCCCAGAGGACCCGGCCCCGGACGCCTCGCGCGAAGCAGCCGCCCCAGGCGTCCGCGGCGGGAGCCGATGCCGGGCCGGATTTGCGGCGGAGGCCGAAAATCCTTGCAATCCGGCAACATAGCTTCCTACCTTCCGGCGCCTTCCGGTCCGCGGGAGACCCCGCGAACCGGGCGGCCGACCTTCCCGGCCAGCGTCCCGGCAGGATATAGTTGCCCGAGTAATCCGGTCAAGAAAGCCCCTGAAATATGCCATTCGACAAGGGGCGATTGACCTACAAGCGGCATCGGGTATCCGAGAGGCGACGTGCCGTCCTCCTGCGGGTTCGGATAAATGCCTGAAGTGATCATCAACGGCGCCGAGGGGCGCCTCGAGGGCCGCTACTCCCCCGCGAAGAGCGACCGCGCGCCGGTAGCCGTGCTGCTGCACCCGCACCCGCAATATGGCGGGACGATGCACAACAAGGTGGTCTTCACCCTCAACCAGAGCTTCCTGCAGGCCGGCTTCGCGACGCTGCGGTTCAACTTCCGCGGCGTCGGGCGCAGCCAGGGCTCCTTCGCCCGCGGCGAGGGCGAGCTCACGGACGCGGCCTCCGCGCTCGACTGGATCCAGACCTACAACGCCAACGCCTCGGCCTGCTGGATCGCGGGCTTCTCCTTCGGCGCGTGGATCGGCATGCAGCTCCTGATGCGCCGGCCGGAGATCGACCGGTTCATCGCCGTGGCGCCGCCGGCCAATGTCTACGACTTCGGCTTCCTCGCCCCCTGCCCCTCCTCCGGCCTGATCCTGCAGGGCGACAAGGACGAGATCGTGACCGAGGAGTCGGTCCAGAAGCTCACCGAGAAGCTCGGGCGCCAGAAGGACATCGTGATCGACTACCGGGTCATAAAGGGCGCCAACCACTTCTTCACCGACCGGCTCGACAAGCTGGCCGCCTCGGCGTCCGACTACCTGGCCGCCTCCGTCAAGCCGGGCGCGATCGCGCGCGCGCCGGGCGTCAGGCTCAAGCGCTGAGGACGCGCGGCGCCGCCCCGCGCGGCGCCCTCGTCCGCTTCGTCCGCAGGACAGCAAGCACATGACGACCTATCGTTCCGACCTGCTGCGCATCTTCCAGGAGCGCGGCTTCATCCACCAGGTGACCGATCCCGAGGGGCTCGACGCGCTCGCCGCGCGGCGCGAGGTGGTCGGCTACATCGGCTTCGACTGCACCGCGGACTCGCTGCATATCGGCAGCCTCGTCCAGATCATGATGCTGCGCTGGCTGCAGAAGACCGGCCAGCGCGCGATCGCGCTGATGGGCGGCGGCACGACGCGCGTCGGCGACCCGTCGGGGCGCGACGAATCCCGCAAGCTCCTGACCGACGAGGCGATAGCGGCGAACCTCGGGGGCATCAGGCGCAACTTCGACCCGTTCCTCGACTTCGCGGGCGGCAGCGGCGGCGTCAGGCCGGCGGTGATGATCAACAACGCCGACTGGCTGGACGAGCTGCGCTACATCCCCTTCCTGCGCGACATCGGCCGGCACTTCTCGGTCAACCGCATGCTGACGATGGACTCGGTGCGGCTGCGGCTGGAGCGCGACCAGCCACTGACCTTCCTCGAGTTCAACTACATGCTGCTCCAGTCCTACGACTTCGTAGAGCTGTCGAAGCGCCACGGCTGCAACCTGCAGATGGGCGGCTCCGACCAGTGGGGCAACATCGTCATGGGCGTCGAGCTTGGCCGCCGCGTGGCCGAGGCATCGCTCTTCGGCATGACCACGCCGCTGATCACGACCGCGTCGGGACAGAAGATGGGCAAGACCGCGGCCGGCGCGATCTGGCTCTCGCCGCACAGGCTCGCGCCCTACGACTACTTCCAGTTCTGGCGGAACACCGAGGACGCGGACGTGGGCCGCTTCCTGAGGCTGTTCACCGACATGCCGCTCGACGAGGTCGCGCGGCTCGAGGCCCTGCGCGGCGCCGAGGTCAACGAGGCGAAGAAGATCCTGGCCTTCGAGGCCACGCGCATGCTGCACGGCGAGGAGGCCGCGGGCCGCGCCGCCGAGACGGCGCGCCAGGTCTTCGAGCAGGGCGTCGCCGGAGGCGAGCTGCCCGCCATCTCGCGCCCGCGCGCCGAGCTCGAGGCAGGCATCCCGCTCCACCGCCTCGTCGCCGAGGCCGGGCTCGCGAAGTCGAACTCCGAGGCGCGTCGCCTCGCCGAGCAGGGCGGCGTCAGGCTCAACGACGCCCCCGTCTCGGACCCGAACCGCCTCGTGGGGCTTGGCGACGTCGGCGCCGACGGCGCCATCAAGCTCAGCGCGGGGCGCAAGCGCCACGCGCTCGTGCGGCCGGCCTGAGCGTCAGCGCCCCTCGGAACCGGCCGGCGGGCCCTGCGCGGCGGGCGGCGCCCCGCCCTCGAAGATGCCGAAGATGTTGCGCAGCACGCCCGGCGCCAGCGCGGAGAGCGGGTTGATCGCGACCTCCGGGTTGGCGCGCGGCCCCTTGAGCGAGTAGCGCGCGGCGAACAGGCCCGGGCCGAAGAGGATCTCGCCCACCACCGGTATCCTGCCGAACAGCGAGTTGATCGCGTTCGCGGGCACGATCGTGCCCTCGAGGTCGATGCGGTCGCCATCGAAGTCGATCCTGCCGCGTGCCTGGATGCCGAGCGCGGGGCCGCTCGTGCGCAGTTCGCGTATCTCCAGCTCGCCGTCGCGCAGCAGGCCGCGCGCCTCCGCGCGGTCGAAGCCGAGGCCCTCGCCGCGCAGCGTGTCGAGGATCCCGGTGAGCAGGGCCGCGGCAAGGAAGCGCGCGACCGCGGGCTCGTCGACGAGCCTGTAGTCGCGCACCTTCGCCTCCAGCGCGAGCGGCCTGTCGGGCAGCGACATGTCCGTCGCGCCCGAGACCTCGAGATCTCCGCCGACGACCTTGTCCGTGATGCCGAGCGCGTTGAAGGTCGCGCCCGCGTTCGCCGAGCGGCCCTGCAGCCGCGCGCGCCCGGAGGGATCGGTCGACAGCTCGAAGGAGAAGCGGTCCTCGCGCCCATGCCGGTCGGCGCCGGTCGCCGCGAGCTGGGCCCGTTCCCAGCGCGCGCCGCGGTCGCCGCGGAAGGTCACGCCGGTGATGGCGCGGTCCGGCGCCAGCCAGACGCGACCGAGCTGCGCCTCGACCGAGAGCCGGGGGCGGTCGGTCGCGGGCGCGGAGGCAGGCCCGCCGGTCTCGACCTCCGAGAGGTCGAGCGCCGCGCCGGTCAGGCGCACGCGCCACCCCTGCCCCTCGCGCGCGGCAGCGAGCCGCGCATTGGTGCGGCCGACGCGCAGCCGCTCGAGGTCGACCCCCTGGATGGTCCTTCCGTCGGCGCCGATCGACACGCGGCCCGCGATGTCGGCGTCCCCGGCGGCGATGCGCAGGTTGCGGATCTCCTGGATGCGGCCCCGCTGGATCGCCAGCTCGAGGCGCGCGCTTCCCGCGACGCCAGCGGGCTTCTCCCAGGAGAATTCCGGCACGGAGAGCCGTGCGCGCTCCAGCCCGGCCTCGAGCCTGAGCTCCGAGGCGCCGTTGCGCCGCGCCACGAACTCGATGGCCAGCGGCAACGGCCCTTCGACATGCGGCGAGACATCGAAGCCCAGGGTGGCGAGCTCGCCTGCGGGCAGCGTGCCGCTGGCGCGGATGCGCTCGCGCACCGGGTTGGAGGGCTGGAAGCCGAGCGCGTAGTCGACCTCGACGGGCGTGCGGCCGAAGACGAGCCGCCCGGCGGCCGACAGTCCCTTGTCGTCGAAGCGCGCCGAGATGTCGCCGTCGCGCGCATCCTGGCCGAGCGCCGCGCGACGCAGCGAAAAGCCCTTCGCCTCGGCCGTCCCCGAGACCGAGACCTGCTCGACCTTCAGGCTCTCGACGAGGGGGAACGCGAAG
>CANMWW010000231.1 GCA_947500965.1 Alphaproteobacteria bacterium | reverse complement strand
CGGCGCGCGCGCACCCGCCTGCCTCGGCAACATCAAGTTCGACGCGCCGCTGCTCCCCGTCGACGACGCCGCGCTCGCGTCGCTCCGGTCCGCGCTCGCGGGCCGGCCGCGCTGGCTCGCAGCCAGCACGCATCCGGGCGAGGACGAGGTCGTCGCGGACGCGCATCGCGCGGCGGAGCGCGCCCATCCCGGCCTGCTGACGATCCTCGTGCCGCGCCATGCCGCGCGCGGCGCGGAGATCGCGTCGCGGCTGCGCGCGACGGGCCTCGCCGTGGCGCGGCGCGGCGCGGGCGAGGCGGTCGCGCGCGACACGCAGGTCTACCTCGCGGACACGATGGGCGAGCTCGGCCTGTTCTACCGCCTCGCGCCGCTCGCCTTCGTCGGCAAGTCCTTCGCGGTCGGCGGCGGGCAGAACCCGATCGAGGCCGCCGCGCTCGACGTCGCCATCCTCTCCGGCCCGATGGTCGCGAACTTCGCGGATGTCTTCGGCCAGCTCGCGGAGGCCGGGGGCGCGCGCATCCTCGCCGACCCCGCCGAGCTCGGCCCCGCCGTCGCGGCGCTGGTCGCCGACGAGGACGCGCGCGCGCGCATGGCCGCGGAGGCCGCCGCGGTCGCCGCCTCCGGGCGCGGCGCGCTCGCGCGCGTGATGGGCGCGCTGGCGCCGGTGCTGGCGCCGCTTGCCGAGGGCGAGGCGGATGCGCGCGCCTGAGTTCTGGCTGCGCGAGTGCTGGCAGGCGCGGCTTCTCGCGCCGGCCTCCTGGCTGCTCGGCCAGGCGGCGATGCTGCGCGGGCGCCTCGTGGCTCCCGCCGCGCCACCCGTGCCGGTGCTGTGCATCGGCAACCTGACCGCGGGCGGCGCGGGCAAGACGCCGGTCGCAATCGCCGCCGCCCGGGTCCTGCTCGCGGCCGGCCGCCGCCCCTTCTTCCTCAGCCGCGGCCATGGCGGCGCGCTTGCCGGGCCGCTGCGCGTCGATCCCGCGCGCCACGCTGCCGCCGACACCGGCGACGAGCCGCTCCTGCTCGCGCGCGTCGCGCCGGCCATCGTCGCGCGCGACCGCGTCGCCGGCGCGCGCCTCGCGGCTGCCGAGGGCGCGGACTGCATCGTCATGGACGACGGGCTGCAGAACCCTGCGCTCGCCAAGACGCTGCGCCTCGTCGTGGTCGATGGCGAGACGGGCTTCGGCAACGAACGGACGATGCCCGGCGGGCCGCTGCGCGCGCCGCTCGCGCACGGGCTTTCGCTCGCCGACGGCTTCGCGCTGGTCGGCGCGGACAGGCTCGACCTCGCCGCGCGCCTCGCCGCGCACGCGCCGGTCCTGCGCGCGACGCTCGAGCCCTCGGCGGAGGATGCCGCGCGCCTGCGCGGGCGACGCCTCCTCGCCTTCGCGGGCATAGGCCGGCCGGGCAAGTTCTTCGCCACGCTCGAGGCCTGCGGCGCCGGGCTCGTGGCGCGCGAGGGCTTCGCCGACCACCACCCCTATCGCGAGGCCGAGGTCGCGGCGCTGCGCGCGCGGGCGGTGGCCACCAACGCGGAGCTGGCGACGACGGAGAAGGACATGGTGCGCATCCCGCCCGCGCAGCGCGACGGCATCCTCGTCCTGCCGGTCGAGGCGCGCTTCGCGCCGGCCGGGTCGCTGCGCGACTTCATCGGGAGGCGGCTCGATGCCTGACGAGGCGAGGCGACCGCTCGCGCGCCGCGCCGGCGACCTGGCGGTCGGATGGCTGGTGCGCCTGCTCTTCGTGGTGCTGCGCGCGCTGGGGCCGGACGCGGCCTCCGCGCTCGGCGGCGCGGTCACGCGGGCGATCGGCCCCTTCCTCGGCGCCACGCGCGTCGCCGACGCGAACCTGCGGCGCTTCATGCCCCGGCTCGACGACGCCGCGCGGCGGCGCGTCATCCGCGAGGTCTGGGACAATCTCGGGCGCACGGGGGCGGAGTTCCCGCACCTGCGGCGTCTCGCGGCCGAGCGCACCGAGCTCGTCGGTGGCGAGGTCTTCGCGCGCATCCGCGCCTCCGGCCGCGGCGCGATCTTCTTCTGCGCGCACACGGCGAACTGGGAGATCGCCCCGCCCACGGCGCGGCTCCACGGCATCTTCGTGAACGTCGTCTACCGGGCGATGAGCAACCCGCATGTCGACGCGATCGTGCTGCGCGAGCGCGGCTTCGGCGCGGACAGCGCGGTCGCCAAGGGCGTGGCCGGCGCGCGCCGGCTGGTCGCCCTGGCGGCGGAGGGCCGGCACATCGCGGTGCTGCTGGACCAGAAGATGAACGACGGGATCCCGGCGCCCTTCTTCGGCGTCGATGCGATGACGGCGCCGGCGCCTGCCCAGCTGGCGCTGCGCCACGACCTGCCGCTCGTGCCCGTGCGCATCGAGCGCCTCGGCGGCGCGCGCTTCCGCATGACCGTGCACGAGCCCCTGCCGTGGCCCGCGACGGGGGATCGCCGCAAGGACGTCGCGGCGCTCGTGGCGGCGGTCAACGCGACGATAGAATCCTGGGTGCGCGAGCGGCCCGGCGAATGGCTCTGGCTGCACCGGCGCTGGCCCGCGCCCGGGCCAGGCGGGAAGGATGGCGGTCCATGAACGAACAGCTTGCCCTCTTCGGCGTCCCCGCCGCGGCGATCGCGGTGTCGATGCTGCTCGCGCGGCGACGCGCCGGCGCCGAGCCGCAGGCCCGCCGCCTGCTCGCCGTGCTGGTCCTCGTGATCCTGCTCTCCGCGCTGTGGTTCGTGCTCGCGCGGCTCCCCGTCCTCAAGCTTCCGGCGACGATCCTCTCCTACGGCTCGATCGCGGCGCGCGCGACGCGCTTCCTGTGGTGGCTGGCGGCGGGGCTGCTCGCCTTCATGGTCGTCGAGCGCTTCGTCTGGGCGGTCTTCGCGCGCCACGGCATGCAGGTGCCCAAGCTGCTGGTCGACGTCGTGCGCGCCGTCGTCGCGGCCTTCGTCACGCTCGGCATGGTCTCCGCGATGTTCGAGGAGACGATCACCGGCCTCATCACCGCATCGGGCGTCTTCGGCGTGGTCATGGGCCTCGCGCTGCAGAGCACGCTCGCGGACCTGTTCTCGGGCATCGCGCTCAACCTGCAGCGCCCCTTCCGCGTCGGCGACTGGATCCAGGTCGATTCCGGGATCCTGGGCGAGGTCACCGAGATGAACTGGCGCGCCACGCACCTGCGCACGCCGCAGGGCGACACGGCGGTGCTGCCGAACGGCAAGCTCGCCGCGGCGCAGGTCACCAACTTCAGCTCGCCGACGACGCGCCACCGCTGCACCATGGCCTTCACGCTCGACGCGCGCGTCCATCCCGGCCTCGCCTGCCGCGCGCTCGCCAGCGCCGCGCTCAAGCCCCGCGCCGTGCTCGGCGACCCGGCGCCCGAGGCACGGGTCAAGGCGCTGCGCGACAGGTCGATCGAGTACGAGCTCGCCTACTGGGTCGACGGCTTCGCGGGCATGGACGACGTCGCGGACGAGGTCGCGCGGTCGGCCTGGATCACCCTCGACTCGCTCGGCTTCGGCCCGTGGTCGGAGCAGGGCGGCGCCCACGACCCGGCGCAGATCGGCCGGCGCCTGGTCGCGGCGGTGGACCTGTTCGAGCATCTCGAGCCCGAGCTGCGCGCGCGGATCGCCGCGGCGCTGCGCCCGCGCCTGCTGGAAGCCGGCGAGGTCCTGATGCGCGCGGGCGAGGCAGGAAGCTCGGTCTTCATCGTCGAGATCGGCGTGCTCGAGGTCGTGCTCGGCGACGAGGGATCTGCGAAGCGCCCGGCGGCGCGGCTCGGCACCGGCGACATCGTCGGCGAGATGTCGCTGCTGACCGGACAGCCGCGCATGGCGACGGTCGTCGCGCTCAGCGAATGCCGGGTCCTCGAGCTCTCGCACGAGGCGATGTCGCCGATCATGGTCGACAACCCGGAGATCGCCGAGGGCCTCAGCCACCTGATGGCGCAGCGCCGGCTCTCCAACGCCGCCTTCGTCGCCGAGCTCACGGCCGAGGAGAAGCGCGCGGCGGCGCGCAACTGGTCGCGGCAGATCCTCGCCGACATGGTGGCGTTCTTCGGCCTGCCCAGGGGCCGCGGCTAGCCAGCCGCCGCGGCGGTCAGGGCGCTGGCATCGGCGGCACGACCAGCGCGGGATCGACGTTCAGCGCGTACCAGGTCATGCCCCAGTGCAGGTGCGGGCCGGTGGCTCGCCCCGTCGCGCCGACCGCGCCGAGGCGCTCGCCCTTGCGCAGCCGCGCGCCCTCGGCGACGTCGACCGCCGAGAGATGCGCATAGAGCGAGCCGACGCCATGGCCATGGTCCAGGATGACCGTGCCGCCGGTGAAGTACATGTCCGCATGGGCGAGGCTGACCACGCCATCCGCCGGCGCCACGACCGGGGTGCCGGTCGGCATCGCGACGTCGACGCCGTAATGCGGCCGCCGCGGCTGCCCGTTGAGGATGCGCTGGCTGCCGAAGACGCCGCTGATCCGCCCGACCACTGGCCAGCGCCACTCCGTGTCCCAGAGCGGCTCGGCGCTGTCGCGCGCGCGCGCCTTCGCGATCGCCTCGGCGTCGGCCTTGATGCGCGCGAGGTCCTGCTCCGACGGCTCGACCATGCGCGGCGGCAGGCCGTCGATGCGCTGGATGTCGAAGGCGCGCTTCTCGACCTCGATGCGCATCGCCTCGCGCGTTCCGTCGCGCCGCGTGACCACGAGCTCGGCCGCGCGCGCGTGCTCGCGCCCGAAGCCGAAGGCGAAGCGCCCGTCCGGCGCCACGCGCAGCGCCCGGCCGTCG
>CANMWW010000230.1 GCA_947500965.1 Alphaproteobacteria bacterium | reverse complement strand
CCATCTCCGCATAGGAGTAGCGACCGTAGTTCCAGATGCCGTTGCCGGGCTGGCCGTCGCGGCTCTGGAGCAGGCTCTGGAACGAATAGAGCGCGTCATAGGTGGGAACGCCCCATCCGAGCAGGTAGAGCGACGAATCGTCCTTCTGGATCTTCGGGAAGAACGTCGCCAGCGGCATCGCGTTGAGCTTGGTGTTGATGCCCACGCGCGTCCACATCGCGGCCACCGCCTGGCAGATCTGCTCGTCGTTGATGTAGCGGTTGTTCGGGCAGTCCAGCGTGACCTCGAAGCCGCCGCCGTAGCCGGCCTCGGCGAGGAGCTTCTTCGCCGCGTCGACGCTGAACGGATAGCGCACGTCCTCGGACTTCAGGTAGCCGTTGACCTGCGGCGGGAAGAACGTGCCGGTCGGGATCGACTGGCCGCGCATCACGCGGGTGTGGATCGCGTTGCTGTCGATGGCCTGGTACATGGCCTTGCGCACGCGCACGTCCTTGAACGGGTTCTTGCCCTTGACGTTCGAGTAGAGCAGCTCGTCGCGGTGCATGTCGTAGGTGAAGAAGATCGTGCGGACCTCGGGGCCCTCGAGCACGCGCAGCGACTGCTTCAGGCGGTTGACGTCCTGCAGCGGCGGGTCGAGCACGAAGTCGACCTCGCCCGACAGCAGCGCCGCGACGCGCGTCGCGTCGGACCCGATCGGGCGGAACGTCATCTGGGTCACGTTGCCGTCGTTGAGGCCCTTGTCCTGCCAGCCCCACCAGGAGTCCACGCGCGCCAGCTCGGTGCGCACGTCCGGCTCGCGCGTCGTCAGGCGGTACGGGCCGGTCCCGTTGGTGTTGCGGACCGTGAACATCTCCTCGCGCTCGCGGGTGTTCTGCGGGCGGATCGAGTTGTTCTTCTCCGACCACTCCTTGTCCATCATGAACACGGAGGTGAACTTGTCGGGCAGGATCGGGTCGGGGATCTTGGTGACCACGTCGACCGTGTGGTCGTCGACGCGCACGACGTCGGCGACGGTGTCGACGTAGATCGCGTAGTTCGAGGTCGGCGCCAGAGAGCGCTTGATCGAGAACACGACGTCGTCGGCGTTGAAGTCCGAGCCGTCGTGGAACTTGACGCCGCGGCGCAGCTGGAAGCGCCAGCGCGTCGGCTCGACCGCCTGCCAGGACGTGGCGAGGCCGGGGATCTTCTCGAGCTTCTTGCCGCGATGGATCAGCGGCTCGTAGATCTGCCGCAGGATCAGGGTCACCTGGCCGGCGTTCTGGGAATGCGGATCCATGGTGTTGGCATCGCCGGACACGGCGAAGCGGAAGGGCTTGGCCTCCGCCGCGGCGGCCAGGGCGGCCGCGAGGGCACCGGCCAGGATGGCCGTGCCGAAAGCACGCTTCATCGACATCTGGAAACAGCCTCCATCGCTTGCGCCCGCCGCGTTGCATCGCCGCGGCCCCGGGGGGAAGCCGTCGCGGGCATTGGGCACGTGACGTAGCGGCGCCCCTCGCGGGTGTCAACGGATGGCTCCGACGCGGGGTGACGACGCCCCGGGACCGCCCCTAAGATGCCGGCCGGCACCCAGGAGGAGACCGGAATGACCATGCGCCCGAATTCGCTGCAGGCCCGCGACGTCGCTGCCTTCATCCACCCCTACACGAACCTGAAGGCGCACGAGGCGAACGGGCCGCTCGTCATCAAGCGCGGGCGCGGGATCTACGTCTACGACGACGACGGCAAGGAATACATCGAGGGGCTCGCCAGCCTCTGGTACGCCTCGCTGGGCTTCGACGAGGAGCGGCTGATCGAGGCCGCGACCCGCCAGCTGCGCGAGCTGCCGACCTACCACGTCTTCGCCAGCAAGTCGCACGAACCGGGCATCGAGCTCGCCGAGCGACTGGTCGCCATGGCGCCGGTGCCGATGTCGAAGGCCTTCTTCGCGAGCTCGGGCTCCGAGGCCAACGACACCGCGATCAAGATCATCTGGTACTACCACAACGCCATCGGCAAGCCGCAGAAGAAGAAGATCATCTCGCGGCTGCGCGGCTACCACGGCGTCACGGTCGCGACGGCGAGCCTCACCGGCCTGCCCGCGAACCACCGCGACTTCGACCTGCCGATCCACAACATCCTCCACACCTCCTGCCCCAGCCACTTCAACTTCGCTAAGCCGGGCGAGAGCGAGGACGAGTTCGCGACGCGCTGCGCCGCCGAGCTCGAGGAGCTGATCCTGCGCGAGGGGCCGGACACGGTCGCCGCGTTCTTCGCCGAGCCGATCATGGGTGCGGGCGGCGTGATCGTCCCGCCGCGCGGCTACTTCCAGAAGGTGCAGGAGGTGCTGCGCCGCCACGACATCCTCTTCGTCGCCGACGAGGTGATCTGCGGCTTCGGGCGCACCGGCAACATGTGGGGCAGCCAGACCTTCGACCTGAAGCCCGACATGCTGACGATGGCGAAGGCGCTGACCTCCGGCTACATCCCGCTCTCGGCGCTGCTGGTGAACGAGAAGATCTATCGCGGCCTGGTCTCGCAGTCCGAGAAGATCGGCCTGTTCGGCCACGGCAACACCTATGCGGCGCACCCGGTCGCCGCGGCGGTCGCGGTGGAGACGATCAGGATCTACGAGGAGCGCAACCTCGTCGAGCACGTGCGCAAGGTCGGCGCGGCCATGCAGGCCGAGCTGCGCAAGCTCGCCGACCACCCGCTGGTCGGCGAGGTCCAGGGCGAGGGCCTGATCGCCGGCATCCAGCTCGTGCCGTCCAAGGCCTCGCGCGGCGGCTTCGACCCGAAGGAGGGCGTCGCGCCGTACATGGCGAAGCGCTCCGAGGCGCACGGCCTGATCTGCCGCGGCCTGTTCGGCGACCGCGTCGCGCTCTGCCCGCCGCTGGTCATCACCGAGGCGCAGATGCACGAGATGCTGCGCCGCTTCGTCGCCGCGCTCGAGGACACCTACGCGATGGTGCGCGAGAAGGGCCTGCTCAAGGCCGCCTGAGCGGGCGCGCGGTGGCGCGCTTCCCGGACGGATCGCTCCTGCCGCAGGAGGCGGCGCGGCTCTGCGCGCTCGGCCTCCTGCGCGAGGGCGCGCGGCCGCTCGCCATGCTGGCGCGCGAGACGCATCGCCTCGTCTCCTTCCAACTCGGCGCGTCGCTCGACGCGGCCGGGGAATCCATCGCCGCGCTGCCCGCGCTCGGGCTCGCGCGCGCCGAGGCGGCGCCCGGTGCCGCCCCGGGCGAGGCGATACTGCACGCGACGGCCGCCGGCGAGGCCGAGCTGCGCGCGCTGCTGGCGTCGGCCCCGGCGCCGATGGGCGGCGAGCTTGGCCGCGCGGTCGCGTCGCTCAAGCTGCGCTTCGCGGATGCCCTGCACGCGGAGGCGCGCCGCGCGATGCTGCAGGCGCTCGTGGAGGCGGCGCGCGCCGACCTGGCGCGTCGCGACGAGGCCGGCGCACCGGCGACGGCGCTCGACGGCGCCGAGCGCGCCGCCGCGGCGCTGCGCCTGGAGGCGCTGCGCAAGGCCCTAGAAGGCGCGTGAGCCGCGCGCTCAGAAGAGGTGCTGGCCGCCCGTGACGAAGACCTCGCTACCGGTCACGTAGGCGAAGTCCTCGCCGCAGAGGCGGAAGACGACCGAGGCCACCTCTTCGGCGGAGCCCATCCGCCGCATCGGGATCCGCGCCACGAGCGGGTCGTAGTCGCGCGAGATCATGCCCGTCGCGATCTCGCCGGGCGCCACGGCGTTGACGCGGATGCCGAGCGGCGCGAGCTCGGCGGCCATCTCGCGCGTCAGCCCGGACAGCGCGCTCTTCGACGCGGCATAGGCGGAGCCCGCGAAGGGATGCACGGCATGGCCGGCGATCGACGTCACGTTGACGATCGCCCCCTGCCCCGCGGCCAGCGCCGGGGCGAGGCCGCGCGACAGCGCGACCGGCGCATGGAAGTTCAACTCGAAGACCTCGCGCCACTGCGCGGGCGTGGAGTGCAGCAGGCCAAGGCGCTCGCGGTGCCCGCTCTTCGGGCTCATCCCGGCATTGTTGACCAGCGCGCCGAGCGCCCTGCCGACGAGCCCGGCGAGGATCTCCTCCGCCGCGCGCGCGCAATCGCCGGGCAGCGACAGGTCCGCCGCCACATGGAGGAGATGCGCCGCGCCAAGCCCGGGCGGCGGCGGCTCGCGGCTCGCCGTCGCGACCAGCCAGCCCTCGCGCGCGAAGCGCAGCGCCGTCGCGAGGCCGATGCCGCGCGACGCGCCCGTGACGACCGCGACGCGCGGGGCCGCCGCGTCGCTCATCCCACGACCGAGACCACCCGGAAGGGCCGGGTCACGCCGTCGTGCTCCGTGATCGAGACATACTCGCCCGGGGCGAAGCTGTGCCGGTCCATGCGGAAGATCGGCTCGTCGTCCTCGGTACCCGGCCGGTAGGAGAAGACCCAGCGCCCGCCGCGCGTGTGGAGGAGCTCGCCCGCCTCGTCCGCCTCGCCGCGCCAGAAGCGGCGAACGGTGCAGCGCGCGCGCTGCTGCCTCCAGGCCGCGGCGTCGAGATGGCCGGCGTCGTCCAGCGGCGCGACGAGCTCGTAGCCGCATTCCGGGTCGCCGGCCGGCGAGCCGGCCACGCGCGCGAGCTCGAGGCGGATGCTCCTGAGGCTGGCCATGGCGCGGCTCAGTGCGCCAGCAGGACCGGGATGGTCGCGTGGCGGATCACGTGCGCGGTGACGCCGCCGAAGATCATCTGGCGCAGGCGGTTATGCGTGTAGCCGCCCATCACGAGCAGCGCCGCGTCGACCGCCTCGCATTCCGCGACGATGGCCTGCGCGGCGGGACGGCCCT
>CANMWW010000229.1 GCA_947500965.1 Alphaproteobacteria bacterium | reverse complement strand
TTCTGGAGCGCGTGGATCATGAGCCGCCCGAGGCCCGGCCAGGCGAAGACCTCCTCCACGACGATGATGCCGCCCAGGAGGTAGCCGACGTCGAGGGAGATCACCGCGACGGCGGGGGCCATGGCGTTGCGCAGCGCGTGGCGACGGATGACGGTCGCCTCGCTGAGCCCCTTGAGCCGCGCGGCGCGTATGTAGTCGCTGGCGAGCACCTCGGACATCTCGGACCTCACCTGGCGCACGATGTGCGCGGTGAGGATGAGGCTCAGCGTCAGCGCCGGCAGGACGATGTGGTAGAGGAACCGCGCTGCGTCCTCGCCCGGCGGCACGAAGCCGCCGGCGGGGAAGAACTGCCGCCCGGGAGCGGCGAGGAAGACGAGCAGCAGGGTCGCCGTGACGAATTCGGGGATGGCCGTGCCCATGTAGGCGAACAGGCCGATGCCGAGGTCGGCGCCGCGGCCTCGGCGCATGCCGGCGAGCACGCCGAGGGGCACCGCGACCACGGTGACGGTGACGAGCGCCGCCCCCGCGAGCGCAGCCGACCGCCAGAACGCGTCGCCGATCAGGAGGGTCACCGGCTGGGACATGCGCATGGACATGCCCCAGTCGCCGGTCGCCAGCCTGCCGAGCCACTCGAGGTACTGGACGTGCCACGGGCGCTCGAGGCCGAGTTCGGCCGCGAGCGCCTTCAACTGGTCTTCGGTCGCGTACTCGCCGAGGATCATCACCGCGGCGTTGCCGGGCAGGATCATGGTGATCGCGAAGACCGCCATGGAGACGACCAGCAGGACCAGCACGACCGCGGCCAGCCGCCGCGCGAGATACCCGGCGTTCACGCCGCGTCAGCCGCGCTCGAGCCAGACGTCCTCGGTGAAGAAGGCCCGCGACAGCGGATGCGCCGTCCATCCCTTCACGTAGGTCCGGTTCGCGGTGAGGATGTCCTGGAAGAACGGGATGATCGACGGCCGGTCGTGCACCATCAGCTGCTAGGCCTGCGTGTAGAGGCGGCGGCGCTCGGCGTCGTCGAGCGTGGCGCGGCCACGCGCGACGAGGTCGTCGAACTCCTTGTTGTTCCAGGCCGTGTCGGCGAACGCGGCGTCGGTGGTGAAGAGGAGCGTGAAGGCGGCGTCCTCCGTCGGCTGCATGCCCCAGTAGCCGATGTAGAAGTTGCCCTTGCGCCAGACATTCGCGAGATACGTGTCGTGCGGGATCGTCTGCACGTCGATGTCGAAGCCGGCGGGCTGCGCCATCTGCTTGACGGCGACGCCGACCTGGCTGCGGATCGCGGGGCGGTTGGAGCAGATCAGCGGGATCTTGATCCCCTGCGGGTAGCCGGCCTCGGCAAGCAGCCTGCGCGCGGCCGCCGGGTCGTACTTGGGCGCCGGGGTGTCGACCAGGTAGCGATATCCGGGCGAGACGCAGTTGTCGGCGGCCGGGCGGCCAAGCCCGTCGAGCACCAGGTCGACCAGCATGCCGCGATCGACCGCCATGGCGAGGGCCTGGCGGACGCGCGCGTCGTCGAAGGGCTTCGAGTCCTGGCGCATCACGATGTTGACGAAGCGGCCGGAGGGCACGCGCTGGCCCTGCACGCCCGGCGCCGCGGCGATGCGCTTGAAGTCCGCCTGCTGCACGTCGAGCATGACGTCGACCGCGCCGGAGAGGAAGTTGGCGGCCTCGGCGGCTAGGTCGGGGAAGAGGTAGAGCTCGACCGCGTCGAGATGCGGCTTGCCCGGCACGTAGTAGTCCGGGTTCCTGACGAGCCGCATGAACCGGGCGCTGTCGTAGGTTTCCTGCTTGAAGGGGCCGGTGCCGATCGCGCGGGTGTTCAGCGCCTGCAGCGGGCCCTTCACCAGCGCGGCCGGCAGGATGCGGGCATTCGCGTGGGCGAGCGAGACCGGCAGGTCCGCGAAGGAGGACTTGAGCTCGAAGCGCACGGTGAGCGGATCGACCGCGACCACCTTGTCGATCATGTTGAGCACGGCGCGCGCGGGCGAGCCGGTCTTGGGGTCGAGGATCGCCTCGATCGTCGCGACCACGTCCTGCGACGTGAAGGGCGACCCGTCGTGGAACTTGACGTTCGGCCGCAGCTTGAAGGTGAAGGTACGGGCCGCGTTCTCGCCGCTCCACTCGACGGCGAGGTCGGGGCGAGGGGCCATGTCTCGGTCGAGCCGGGTGAGCCCGGCGTAGATCATGTCGAGCGCGAGGTACTCGGCGGGGCCCGAGTTCTGCAGCACGTTCAGCGTCAGGATGCTCGTCGAGTGGCTGACCTTCAGCGTCCCGCCGCGACGGGGCGTGCCCTGCGCCGCGGCGCCCTGGGCGAGCAGCGGCACCGCCGCGAAGCCACCGACCACGCCGCGCCTGGTGATGTCGAAGTTCGTCATGGACTTCTCCTTCTTCTCGATGACTGTCAGGTGACGACGGTGAGGTCGTCGGGGAGCCCGGTCAGTATCTCCGGCGCGCCGTCGGTGACGAGGAACGTGTGCCCCACCCCCATCGCGTAGCCGGAATCGCTGTCGCCGATCATCACATGGTAGAACAGCGTCATGCCCGGCTCGCAGCGCGTCGGGTTGCCGGAATAGATCATGGGCGGGACGTCCATCGAGGTCGGCGCGTAGGTGCACCCGACGGAGTAGCCCGTCGCGCCATAGCGATGTGCGCGGAATCCCGCGCGGTCGAGACCGTCGGCATGGACGTCGAAGATCTCGCCGAGCGTCGTGCCAGGGCGCGCGATCTCGGTCATCCGGGCGAGCGTCGAGCGCGCCGCGTCGTACATGTGCCTCTGCCGGTCCGTCGCCTTGCCGAGCAGGATCGTCCACTCGGTCTTGACGTTGTAGCGGCGCACGGCGACCGGATACTCCACGAGGATCTGGTCGACGGGTTCGAGGCGCCGCGGCGAGGAGACCCCGCGCCCATAGACCGCGCGCGGGCCGGAATTGAACAGGGGCGCGTTGGGCGGCATGTCGCCGCCGCCCTCCAGCACCACCTTGAGGTAGGCGGCGGTCAGCGACGAATCCATCACGCCCGGTCGCGCCATGCCGATCACGGTCTCGAGCGAACGGTCGAGCAGCGCGCCGGCCTTGCGCATGTACTCGATCTCCGCGGGCGACTTCACCAGCCGCAGCCGCCGGATCATGTGGTCGTCGTCGTCGAGCGTGCAGAAGCCGTCGAGGGTCTTCTGGAGGCGCCAGAGGTTCCAGCCCGTCAGTCCATGGGTGTTCAACTCGACCGCGACCCGGCCTCCCGCCAGCCCGAGTTCCTCCAGGATCGCCTTCAGGTCGCGCGCCGGGTTTGCGTCCTCCGCGTCCCACCAGATCCGGATGTCCTCGATCGTCGAGGTCTGGCGTGCCTGGAGCAGGTCGGGGCGCCGCGTCAAGAGCACGATGGGCCGGTCGTCGGCGGTCACCACCGCGCACTGGAAGAATACGAAGCCGCCGGTGTCGTAGCCGGTGAGCCAGAAATGGCTTTCCTGCGCGAAGACGAGCATCGCGTCGAAGCCGCGCTCGCGCAACGTCCGTCGCAGCCGCGCCTGGCGATCCTGGTGCTCCGCGCGCGAGAAGGGCAGGGTGGGGGAACCGGTGAAGGGGCTGGGTGTGGTCATCGCTCGCTCGCTCGGGCCGTCGGCAGCCCCTTGAAGAGACGCTACGCACTGGTATACCACGCGTCAACCATGGGAATCCCGAACAGGCAGGCGCGCCCGGCGTGCCCCCATCCATGCTGAACCAGGTCCCCGACCGCAGGCTCGCGTCCCAGGCCTACGAGCAGCTGCTCGACCTCATCATGTCCGGCCAGCTTCGCCCGGGGACGATGATCCAGGAGCGCCGCCTCGCCGAGCACCTCAGGATGTCGCGCACGCCGCTGCGCGACGCGCTGCTCATGCTTGAGCATGACGGGCTCGTCAGCCGCCCTGGCGGCCGCGGGCTGCAGGTTCGCCACCTCGACCTCGACGGCTTCATCGAGAACCTCGCGATCCGGCGGCTGCTTGAGCCGGAGGCCGCGCGCCTCGCGGCGGGCCGCGTCCCCGCCGCGACGCTGGACGGCATCCGCGCGCGGCTCGAGGCGCTGCTCGCCGGAGCGATGGAGCGGCCTGGCGCGCCGGATCGCGCCGAAGTGCGCTCGGTCGACGACGAACTGCATTCCGCCATAGTGGCGGCCGCCGGGAACCGGCAGATGGAGGCGATCGTGCGCACGCTGCGACGCCAGACCCAGATGTTCGACCTGCGCAGCATGCCCGAGCGGCTCGAGGATACCTGCCGCGAGCACATCGCCGTGGTCGCGGCCATCGCCGATGGCCAGGGGGAAGCCGCGGCCGCGGCCATGCGCACACATCTCGACGGCGTGAGGCAATCCATCGTGCAGCGCCTGGCCCGGGTCGTGTGAGGCATGGCGGACCGGCCGCCGGATTGCGTCGTCCTGCAGCCGATCGCGGAGACGGGGCTCGCGCGGCTGCGCGCCGCGGGCCTCGTCGTCCATGTCGCGGCCCGTCCCGACCTGGAGGCGCTGCGGCCCGCGCTCGCCACGGCGAGGGCGGCGATAACGCGCAACGCTGGCTTCTCGGCCGAATGGATGGCGGCGTCTCCGCGCCTCGAGGTCATCGGCAGCCATGGCACCGGGCTGGACGCGATCGACATGCCGGCCGCCCGGGCGCGCGCGATCACCGTCGTGAACACGCCCGGGGCGAACGCCCAGTCCGTGGCCGAGCTCGCCTTCGCGCTGATGCTCGCCTGCTCGACCTCGCTGCTCGCGGCGGATCGCGCGGTCCGCGCTCATGACTTCGGCTGGCGCATGCGCGCCCGCACGGTGGAGCTGTCGGGCCGGCGCCTTGG
>CANMWW010000228.1 GCA_947500965.1 Alphaproteobacteria bacterium | reverse complement strand
GCTACGTCCACGCGGACCTGCATGCGCGCAAGCATGGCCTGGAGGGCATCCCGCGCGACGAGCTTCCCTCGATCGCCTCGGTGCTGCGCCGCTGGCACCTGCTGCTGCCGGTCGTGCTGCTCGTCGGCCTCCTGATGTCCGGCTATTCGGTGTTCCGCGCCGGCGCCATCGGCATCGTCTCCGCGATGGTCGCGAGCTGGCTCTCCGCGCGCGCGGACCGCATGGGGCCGCGCGCAGCCTTCGAGGCGCTCGTCCTCTCCTCGCGCGAGGTCGTGCAGCTGATGGCGATCTGCGCCTGCGCGGGGATCATCGTCGGCGTCATCGCCCTGACCGGAATCGGCGGGCGCTTCTCCAACATGGTGATGGCCGTCGCGGGAGAGAGCAGGATCCTCGCCCTCGTCTTCGCGATGCTGATCACGCTGGTGCTCGGCATGGGCATGCCGACGACCGCCGCCTACGCGGTCGCGGCCTCCGTCGTGGCGCCCGGCCTCGCGCAGATGGGCGTGCCGCCGCTCACCGCGCATCTCTTCATCTTCTACTACGCGGTCATCTCCGCCATCACGCCGCCGGTCGCGCTGGCCTCCTTCGCCGCCGCCGGCATGGCGAACGCCGACCCGTGGAAGACGTCCTTCATCGCGCTGAAGCTCGGCCTCGCCACCTTCATCGTGCCCTTCATGTTCTTCTTCGGGCCCGAGCTGCTGATGCGCGGCGAATGGCCGGCGATCCTCCAGGTGCTGGTCACGACCTCGCTGGGCGTCTGGGTGCTCGCGGCCTCGACCGAGGGCTGGTATGCCGGGCGCACGGTCCCGATGGCCGGGCGCGTCCTGCTCTTCGGCTGCGCGCTCTGCCTCATCGTCCCGGGCACGGTGACCGACCTGGTGGGCGCCGCCGGCGCGGCGGCCGTCTGGGCTTGGCAGCGCCGCGGCGCGCGCGCCGCCACCGCCGCCTAGCAGGCGGCCGCGGCCCCGCAACCACCCGTCTTCCAGCAAGCGAGGCCTGCAGTGACCAGCCATCCCGTGATGTCCGGATTCCCACCCGCGCCGGGCGGCCAGGTGACGCTCGCCAACTGGCGGACGCCGCCCTTCAGCCGCTGGGCGTTCCAGCACGTGCGGGAGATCCTGCCCACCGCGGAGATCGCGCACGACCCCGGCGGCGCGCGCGCGCTGCCCGAGGCGCCGGTCGACCTCGGCGGCCTGCGCGTCGACGGCATGGGGCTGGATGCCTTCCTCGCCGCGACCGATACCGACGGCATCGTCGTGCTGCGCGACGGCCGGATCGTGCTCGAGCGCTACGCGAACGGCATGGCCGCGCGCACGCCGCACATCCTCATGTCCGTCTCGAAGTCGATGCTCGGCATCCTCGCCGGGATCCTCGTCGCGCGCGGCGTGCTCGACCTCGACGAGGACGCCACGCGGCTCGTCCCGGAGATCGCGCGCGGCCCATGGCGCGGCGCGCGGCTGCGCCACCTGCTCGACATGCGCGCCGGGATCCTGTTCGACGAGAACTACCTCGCGACCTCCGGCGCCATCATCCGCTACCGCAAGGCGCAGGGCTGGAACCCTCCCGACCCGGGCGAGGCGCCGACCGACCTGCGCGGCTTCTTCGCGACGCTCGACGAGGCCGACGGCCCGCATGGCGGGCGCTTCCACTACGTGTCGCCGAACACCGACCTGCTCGGCTGGATCATCGAGCGCGCGACCGGCGAGCGCTACGCGGACCTCGCCTCGCGGCTGCTCTGGCGCCCGATGGGCGCCGAGCAGCCGGCCTTCATCACCGTCGACCGGCTCGGCGCGCCGCGCTGCGCGGGCGGCTTCTGCGCCACCACGCGGGACCTCGCGCGCGTCGGGCTGCTGCTCGCCGAGGGCGGGCGACGCGACGGCCACCAGGTCGTGCCGTCCGGGTGGATCGATTCCGTGGAGCGCGAGGGCGACGAGGCGGCGTGGAACGGCGGCGACTTCGCCGGCTACTACCGCGGCATGCGCATGCACTACCGCTGCAAGTGGTACGTGCTGAAGGACGGCGCGCCGATGCTCTTCGGCATGGGCGTCAACGGCCAGAACCTCTTCGTCGACCGCGAGGCCGGCATCGTGATCGCCAAGTTCTCCTCGCACGAGGCGGCGATGGACGAGGCGCGCATCGCGCTCACGATGCGCGGCGTCGCGGCGCTGCGCGCGGAGCTCTCCCGGCGCTGAGCCGGGCCGGCGCTCAGGCCTGGTCGACGAAGCGGTTGGTGAAGAAGCGGGCGTGCGGCACGCCCTTCTTCTTGATGACGTCGATCTTCTCGAGCAGCTCGATGCAGCGCGCCCAGGCGGCCTCGTCCATGCGCAGCCGCTTCATGCCCGCCGGCGGCTGCATGTAGGCGCGCAGCACCGACAGGACGCGGCGGCCCTTCTCGGCGTCCTGCGCCTCGATCGGGTTGTAGGCCTTCAGCACGGAGACGATGTCGTCGAAGTTGCGCTCGTCCTGCATGTATTCCACGCCGCGCCGCGCGGCGCGCAGGAAGCGCACGATCGCCTGCTCGTTGCGCGGGTCCTCGGCGAAGGCGCGGCCGGTGATCAGCGCGTCGCCCGGCATCGGCGCGAAGTCGTCGCCCGGCAGGTAGTGCAGCGGCGCGCGGTCGCGTTCCAGCGCGGTCTTCGACTCGTAGAACACGAAGAAGCCGTCGACGTCGCCGCGCATGAGCAGCGGCAGGCCGGTGAGCCCGATGCCGGTGACGACCTTGCGCACCTTGGTCGGGTCGAGGCCGACGGCGATCGACATCGCGTCGAGCTGCAGGTCTGTCGTCCCGCCCACGGACAGGATGCCGATCGTCTTGCCCTGGAAGTCGCGGGGATGGCGCAGGGGCCTGTCGGCGCGCGAGGCGATCTCGAAGAAGCCGCGATAGGCGACCTGGCCGATCGTCACGATCGGCGCGTCCTGGTCGGCGATCGGGCCGCAGGTCGCGACGGGCGCGGCCATGCCGAAGGCCGTGCCGCCCGTTGCCACCTGCTGCACCGCCGCGGCCGTGCCCGTGCCCGGCTGGACCTTCACGTTGACGCCCTCCTCGCGGAACCAGCCCTTGGCCTCCGCGACGGTCATGAAGGACTGGAACAGGGTGACGCGCGACGGCGCCATCCAGACATGCTCGTCGCCGGGCGCGCGGGCCTGGGCGCCCGCGGATAGGATGCCGAGCGGGACATGCGCCCCCGCGAAGGAGATCGTCGCCAGCCCCGTCGTGCCGATGAAACCGCGCCTGCGCATCGCCCGAACTCCCCCTTGTGTCGCGCCAGACGGTGAAGCATGCGTGTCGGGCGGTCAAGCGCGCGGCATGGCGAGGGGGAAGATGGACGCGGCATCGACATGGAGGCGACCCGACGGCGTCGGCCGCGGCTACGCGCACGGTCCCTTCGGTCCGATCCACCGTCGCCTCGCGCGGCCGGCGCACGATGGCGGCCGCGTGCCGGTCATGTTCGTGCATGCGAGCCCGAGCTCGGGGCGAATGTTCGACAAGGTGGTCGCAGAGCTCGGCCGGGACCGGATGGCCCTTGCCGGCGACACGCCGGGCTTCGGCGATTCCGCGCCGACCCCGCTGCCGCCCTCGATCGCCGACTACGCCGCCGCGCATGGCGCGCTGGCGGACGCGCTGGGCGCGGCGCGCGTCGACGTCGTCGGCGTGCATACCGGCAGCAAGGTCGCGCTCGAGCTGGCGCTGCAGCGCCCGGGGCTCGTGCGGCGCCTCGTCCTGGTCTCGGCGCCCGTCTACGACCAGGCCGAGCTCGCGCGCCAGCTGCGCGACTACGCCGATCCCGGCATCCCGCGCGACGGCGCGCACATGCTCGCGCGCTGGCGCTTCCTCCTGCGCTGGCACCCTCCCGGCACGACGCCCTGGCTGCTGCAGCGCGCGATCGCCGAGACGCTCAGGGCCGGGCCGCGCGCGCATCTCGGCCACGCGGCGGCCTTCGCCTACCACCACGCGGACAACCTGCCCGCGCTGCGCCACCCCGTCCTCGTCGTGAACCCGGGCGACGACCTCCAGGTGCCGACCGCGCGCGCCGTCCCGCTGCTGCGCAACGGCAGGATCGTCGCGATGCCCGCCTGGGCGCATGGCTTCGCCGACCTCGACGTGCAGGGCTTCGCCGCGCTGCTGCGCGGCTTCCTCGACGGGCCGGCCAAGGACCTCGTGGCGCTTCCGCCGCCGCGGGCGGCGAAGCTGCAGCCTGCCGCGCGGCTGGAGGACGGACCGCGCCACGACTTCCTGGCGACGCCGCTTGGCCTCGCCCATGTCGCGAGCGCCGGGCCGCGCGACGCGCGCGCGCGGCCGCTCCTCCTGCTGCATCGCTTCCCGCTTTCCTCGCGGGTGCTCGGCGAGCAGCTGCGCCTGCTCTCGCGCGACCGGCTGGTGCTCGCGCCCGACGCGCCGGGCTGCGGCGAATCCGACCTGCCGCCGGCGCCGCTGTCGATCGAGGACCACGCGGCGCATCTCGAGGGCCTGCTGCGCGCGCAGGGGATCGACCGCTGCGACGTCGTCGGCGTCGGCGGCGGTGGCGTGGTCGCGCGATGCCTTGCGCGCCGTGCGCCGCGCCTCGTGGCGGCGCTGGCCCTCGGCGCGTCGCCCTGCGCCGACGAGGTCGAGGCGCAGCCGCTCGAGCCGCGCGCCGATGGCAGCCACAACGCCGACGCGTTCCTCGCGCTCCAGCGCCTGCACGGGTCCGACGCGCTGATCGCGCTGGTCGCGCGCGATCATGCCGAGGCGTTGCGCGGCGGGCCCGCGGCGGCCGACGGCGCCGCGGCGCTGCGGCGGGCGCGGGACGCGGGCGACCTGCCGCGTCCTGTCCAGCCGGCGCTGGCCCTCGACGGGCCCGCCCACGCGGCGCCCG
>CANMWW010000227.1 GCA_947500965.1 Alphaproteobacteria bacterium | reverse complement strand
CGAGCACGGCCTCGCCGACGGGCCCGTCGCCGGCGAAGGCGGCGTGTGGCGGCGTGCCCGGCGGCGGCTTCACGGCGAGCACGTCATGCAGGCGCGGCGCATCCGACGCAGGACGCCCGAGCCATCCGGCGAGCGTCGCGTTCATGCCGCCGATGCGCCCATCCGCATCGATCGCGCAGAACCCGACCGGCGCATGCTCGACGAAGTCGCGCAGGCGCGCCCGCGCGTCGGCCAGTTCGCCTTCGAGGCGTCGCGTGGCTGTCGCGTCGCGGAAGCTCCAGGCCGTGGCGCCGGGACCGGCGGCGGGCACCGGCGAGACGAGGACGGCTCGCCACCCGGTCATGCCGTCGATGGCACGCGCCGCGAACGCGAATTCGCGCGTGCCGCCGGCGCGCGCCTCGGCCCAGTTCGCCTCGAGCTCGCGCCGCGCGCCCTCGCCCGCATCCATCGCCTCGAGGATCGCGCCGATGCCGCCCTTCGTCCCGCGGCCCTCGCCCATGGCGGCGCGGAAGGCGTCGTTCGCCCATGCAAGCCTTCCCTCGCCATCGAGGATCGCGCAGGGCCACGTGGCGTCGGCCGCGAAGGCCGCGGCCACGGCATCCGGGGCGGCGCGGCGACGCCACGCCGCCGCGAGCGCGGCCGCGACGGCGCCGCCGGCGGCGGCCGGGATCGTCCATGCGACGGGCACGACGCCAGGCGCAACGATGGAAGCCGCGAAGGCGGCAAGCGCGGGCGCCGCGGCGGATGCGAGCAGGATTGCCTGGCTTGCGCGAGCGCGCATCTCTGGCGACGCCCCCCTTGGCTCGTTCGTCGCCCTCGACCTGCCGTCGCGCCGGACCCGTTCAGGACGGGCGCGCGGAACCATGCCGGGAGGGGCGGAGCTTCCAGACATAGCTGATGATCTCGGCGACGGCCTTGTAATGCTCCGGTTCGATCGCGCTGTCCAGATCCACCGTCGCGTGCAGGGCGCGCGCGAGCGGCGGGTTCTCGACGATCGGGACACCGCTGTCCTTGGCGAGCTGCCGGATGCGCAGCGCGACGGCGTCGGTGCCCTTAGCCACGAGCACCGGCGCGGCCATCGCGTCGCGGTCGTACTTGAGCGCGACCGCGTAGTGCGTCGGGTTCGTGATGACGACGTCGGCCTTCGGGACGGCCGCCATCATGCGGCGGCGCGAGCGCTCCTGGCGGATCTGGCGGAGCTTCGCCTTCACCATCGGGTCGCCTTCCTGCTCCTTGAACTCGTCCCGGATCTCCGTCCGGCTCATGCGCATCTCGCGCATGATGCGGAGCTTCTGGTAGCCGAAGTCGATCGCCGCGATCAGCGCCATGACCGAGACCGCGGCGATCAGGAGGCGCATCGTCAGCTCGGCGATCACGTGGAGCGCGGCGGAGATCTCGCGCAACGCGAAGAGCGGCAGGTCCGCGAGGGTCGGCGCGACCGCGTACCAGCAGGCCCATCCCACGAGCACCATCTTCACGATGCCCTTGGCGAACTCGATCAGCGAGGACGAAGAGAACAGCCGCTGCAGGCCCTTGAGCGGCGAGATCTTGGACCATTCCGGCTTCATCGCGCCGGGCGCGAAGAGCCACCCGACCTGGACGAGGCCGGCCGCGATCCCGGCGAAGGCCGCGGCGAGCAGCACCGGCCCCGCGGCGAGCGCCACCGCCGCGCAGAGGTCGATGGCCATGGCCTGGAAGCTCGATTCCTCGATGCGCATCAGGTGCGCGCCGCCCACGAAGGCCTCGATCATGGACTTGCCCTGGGTCGCCAGCCCAGGACCGAGGCCGCCGAGCGCGATCGTCGCGGCGAGCAGGACGAACCAGCTGTTGACCTCGCGCGAGACCGCGACCTGGCCGCGCTTGCGCGCCTCGTCCAGGCGCTTGGCGGTCGGTTCCTCGGTCTTGGAGGATTCGTCCTGTTCGCCGGCCATCCCTCAGCCCTGGCGCAGGAGGCCGGCGAGCGTCGCGCCGAGCTCGTCGAGGAAGACGGTCATCGCGAGGAACGTGCCCATCGCGAGCAGGATGAGCCCGAGCATCAGCTGCAGCGGCATCGCGACGAAGAACACCTGCATCTGCGGCATCAGCCTCTGCACGAGGCCGAAGCCCACGAAGAGCAGGATCGCGTAGACGAAGAAGGGCATCGCCATGCGCATCCCGAGGGAGAAGCTGCGCGCCACCATCGTCGTGGCGGCGGCGGCGAACTCGCCGGGATCGATCGGGTTGCCCGCCGGGAAGACGACGTAGGAATCGGCGACCGCCCGCAGGAGCAGGTGGTGCATGTCCGCGGCGAACATCACGGTCAGCGCCAGGATCGACATCCACGCCGCCGTGATGACGCCCTGCTGCTGGGTGCCGGGATCGAAGGCGAAGGCGCTCGCAAGCGAGGTCTGGTAGCCGATGATCGTCCCGGCGATCTGCGCGGCGGACAGGACCATGCGCGCGACGAGGCCCAGGAAGATCCCGGTCACGATCTCGACCCCGGTCGCGACCACGAGCCCCGCGGGCTCCACCGGGAGCGCCGGCAGGCCAGGCGCGACCGACGGCGCGATGACGACGGTGACGGCGATGGCGACCAGCAGGCGCACGCGCGCCGGAACGGACGCCTCGGCGAAGCCTGGCAGCACGGCGAAGGCCGCGCCCACGCGCGCGAAGACGATGAACGCGATCCAGGCCTGGGCGGCGAGGAAGTCGGCGAGCGGGCCCGGCATCAGAAGCCGAGGACGATGCGCGAGGCCAGTTCGCGCATGAATTCGGACATGGTCGCCACCATGAAGGGCATCATGAGCAGGAAGACGACGAAGATGCCGAGGATCTTCGGCACGAAGGCGAGCGTCATCTCCTGGATCTGCGTCAGCGCCTGGAAGAGCGAGACGAGCAGGCCGATCGCGAGGCCGACGATCATCATCGGGCCGGCGAGCTTGAGTGTCACCCACATCGCGTCGCGCGACACCGTGAGGACGTCGTTGACCTCCATCCCGCGCCCTCAGATCGGCATGCGGATGACGTCGAGATAGGCCTGGATGACCTTGTCGCGCACCGCGACCGCCGCCTGCAGCGTGACCTCGGCGTTGGAGACGGCCGTCACGACCTGCGTCATGTCGGCCTTTCCGGCCACGGCCTTCATGGTGGCGGCCTCGCCCGCCTTGACGGTGTCGATCGAGCTGGCGGCGGCCTGCTTGACCAGCTCCTGGAAGCCGCCGGCGGCCGCCTCGCCCGCGCCCGGCTGCGCGCGCCGCAGCGTGTTGGCGTAGGCCGCGGCGGCGGCGTTGAACCCGACCTTCATCTCGGATGCTCCCCGTGGACCCGTCAGCCGCGCAGGATGTCGATGGTGCGCGAGATCATGTTCTTCGCGACCTCGATCACGCCGAGGTTGGCCTCGTAGCTGCGCTGCGCCTGGCGCATGTCCATCACCTCGATCAGCGAGTTGACGTTCGGCGCCTTCACGTAGCCCTTGTCGTCGGCGGCGGGGTTCGTCGGCTCGTAGACCAGCCGCGGCTGCGCCTTGTCGTAGACCATGCGGTCGGCCTTGAGCGTGCGCACGCCGAGCTCGCGGTCGAGCACGTTGCGGAACGCGACCATGCGGCGGCGATACGGCTCCTCGCCGGGGGTCGTCGGGATCGCGTCGGCGTTCGCCATGTTCTCGGCGATGGTGCGCATGCGCGTGCCCTGCGCCTCCATGCCGGAGGCGGAGATCCTGAGTACGGACTTGAGATCCATCTGGGCGCCTTCCCTGCGTTTCACGAGCTGCCGCGCGACAGCACGGCGCGGAACATGCCGAGCTGCTTGCGGTAGAGGTTGGTCACGAGCTGGTAGTCCATCGCCGTGTCGGCGGACTTCATGAGCTCGCGGTCGAGCGATACGGTGTTGCCGGAGATCTTCACCTCCAGCGGCTTCGCCTTCTGGCTCGCGGCGTTGCCGCCGCCGAGCGTGCCGCCCGAATGCGACGGCGCGGACTGCGCCATGGCCAGCCTGCGCCCCGCGCCCATCGCCACCGCCTGCGCGTCGAACGGCTTGAGGTCGCGCGCCTGGAAGCCGGGCGTGTCCGCGTTGGCGACGTTCTCCGCGAGCACCTTCTGGCGCTCGCCCAGCCAGTTCATGCGCTGGGAGATGAAGGAGAACAGCGGGATGCGGTTGAGGTCCATCGTCCGTTCCGTTGGGGCGCGGCGCGCCCGATTCCACCCGGACGATCCCACCCCGCGGATTAAAGACCGGTAAAACACGCGGCAATTTCTTCCCGTGGGCTTAGGGAGGCATTAACCACGCCCCGCGACACTCGCCCCGCATGAGCACCGAGCCCCGTGACCGCGCGGAGAAGCCGCTGGCCGTCGCCCTCGCCTACGAGCGCGACGCCGACGAGGCGCCGCGCGTCGTGGCCAAGGGGCATGGCGAGGTCGCCGCCGCGATCCAGCGCATAGCCGAGGAGAACGGCATCCCCGTCCGGCGCGACGCGCCGCTCGCGAGCCTCCTCTCCGCCGTCGACCTCGACGCCACCATCCCGACCGAGGCCTATGTCGCGGTCGCCCAGATCCTCTCCTACATCTACCGGCAGTCCGGGCCGCGCGCCCCGGGACAGGCGAAACGATGATCGATACCGACCTCCTGCTGCGCTTCGGCGGCGCCCTCGCCGCCGTCGTGGCGCTGATCGTCGGCCTCGCCTGGCTGGCGCGCCTGCGCCTCGGCCGCTCCCTCCCGGGCGCGGGTCGGCGCCGCCTCGCCGTCGTCGAGAGCGCCTCGATCGATTCCCGCACCCGCGTCGTGATCCTGCGCTGCGACGACCGCGAGCACCTGCTCGCGGTCGGGCCGGCCGGGGTCGCGGCCATCGCCGCCCTTCCCCGCCCGGCAGACGCCGCCAACACGG
>CANMWW010000226.1 GCA_947500965.1 Alphaproteobacteria bacterium | reverse complement strand
GATGCGGATCGTGCGCGCCTGGTCGGCGATCGAGCGCGTGATCGCCTGCCGGATCCACCACGTCGCGTAGGTGGAGAACTTGTAGCCGCGGCGGTACTCGAACTTGTCGACCGCCTTCATCAGGCCGATGTTGCCCTCCTGGATGAGGTCCAGGAACTGCAGGCCGCGGTTCGTGTACTTCTTGGCGATCGAGATCACGAGGCGCAGGTTCGCCTCGACCATCTCCTTCTTCGCGCGGGCCGCCTCGCGCTCGCCCTGCTGGACGGTCTGGACGATGCGCTTGAACTCGGGGATCGGCAGGCCCGAGCGCTCCGAGATCTCCGCGATCTCCACGCGCAGCGCCTCGATCTCCTCGCGGTAGCGCGCCTGGCCGAGCTTCTGCCAGCCCTTGCCCTCGAGCTTGGTGACGCGCGCGTACCAGCGCGGGTCGACTTCCTTGCCCTGGTACTTCGAGAGGAACTCGTCGCGCTTCACGCCGCAGGAATCGGCGATGCGCATGAGCTTGCCCTCGGAGCCCACGAGGCGCCGGTTGAACTCGTAGAGCTGCTCGACGAGCTGGTCGATGCGCGCGTTGTTGAGGCGCACGCCCTCCATCATCTCGACCAGCTCGGTCTTCAGCTTCTGGTACGTCTTCTCCGAGACGGGATTGAAGACGCGCCCGCCATGCAGCGCCTCCTGGCGCTTCTCCTGCATGCGGTGCATGCGCTTGTAGGTCGCGGCGATCTTCTCGAACTGCTCCAGCACCTGCGGCTTGAGCTGCATCTCCATCGCGGAGAGCGAGAGATTCGCCTCGTCGCCGTCGCCGGCGTCGCCGCCCTCGGCCGCGCCCTCGGCGCCTTCCGCGGGCTCGCGCTCCTCGGCATCGGCCTGCGCGTCCGCGGGGTCGAGGTTGCCGCCACCGCCGCCCTCGGCGCCGGGGCCGCCGCCCATCGTCGCCTCGAGGTCGATGATGTCGCGCAGCAGCATCTTCCCTTCCATGAGGGCGTCGCGCCACTGCACGATCGCGCGCATGGTGAGCGGGCTCTCGCAGAGCCCGCCGATCATCTTGTCGCGGCCGGCCTCGATGCGCTTGGCGATCGCGATCTCGCCCTCGCGCGAGAGCAGCTCGATCGAGCCCATCTCGCGCAGGTACATGCGCACCGGGTCGTCGGTGCGGCCGAGCGACTCCTCGTCGACGTTGCCGCCGCTCGGCGCCTCGGCCTCGGGCTCCTCGGTGCTGCCGTCGCTGGTCGCGGCGCGCACCTGCTGCTGCGGCTTCTCGGTCTCCTCGCTTTCCTCGCTCTCGACGACGTTGATGCCTGCGTCGGAGAGCAGGGCCAGCGTGTCCTCGATCTGCTCGGAGGACACCTTCTCGATCGGCAGGATCGCGTTGATCTCGTCGTAGGTCACGTAGCCGCGCTCGCGGCCACGCGCGATCATCTTCTTGATCGCGGCCGCGGTGCCGTCCATCAGGGGCCCGTCGACGCTGTCGTCGCGGGGCGGGGACGGCGGATCGATCGGCTTGCTCTTGGATGCCATGTCGGGATTCGTCCTCGGATTGCCTTCGTTCGGAAGCCTCAGCGCCTGCGCCCCCCGGGGCGCCGCGCGGACAGGTCGATGATCGGTGCCTCGTCGTCGAGCTCGAGTGCGCGCGTGCGCGCCAGGTCCCGCCGCATCTCGTCGACCCTCGTCTGCCAGTGCTCGGTCAGTTCCTCGTCGCCGACCTCGCCCGCCCTGCGCAATTCCTCCTGGGCACCACGCTTGTGGAGCTCCAGCAGCATCAATCGCCAGTTCTCCTTCGCCACCACGACATCGTCGCCGCGCACGAAGCCTAAGCCCTTGAAAATGCTAGAACCCAAAAGGCGCGGGACTATGCCCCCGAACCCGGCCGCATTCAAGTGGAGCCGTACCCCCTCGCGGTCAAGGCGCGGCGAGGAATCATGGGCCTCCAGGATGGCGCGCCGGACGCGGTCGAGCTGCGGGTCGGGGATCTCCAGGCGCGCAAAGAGCTCGGCGTCGCTCTCCAGCACCTCGGGGAACCTGATGGCCATGGCGACCAGCAGGTCGAGCGACCTGTCCGGGTCGGGCATGGGCAGGGGGCCGGTGGCGAGCGGCGGGGGGGCGTTGCGCGGATCGCCCGGGCGGCCGCCGCCGCGCCCGCCCTCCCGGCCGCGCGCCGGGCGCGGGCCCCGGTCCGCCGGGCGGAACAGCCGCCAGAGACGCGACCTGAACTCCTGCCGGTAGAGCTCCTGGACCGAGGCGTCCGCGATCATGCCGACCTGCCGGTCCAGCTCCGCCTGCAGCGCGGCCCGGCGCTCGGGCGTGTCGACCGGGCGGCCCTCGAGCGTGGCCGACCAGACGAGGTCCACCAGCGGCTGGGCGCGGGCGATGATCTCGTCGAGCCTGGCCCGGCCGTGCCGGCGGATGAGCGTGTCCGGGTCCTCCCCGGGCGGCAGGGTGGCGAAGCGCAGCGAGCGGCCGGGCTTGAGCAGCGGCAGGGCGCGCTCGGCGGCGCGACGCGCGGCGCGCTGGCCGGCCGCGTCGCCATCGAGGCAGACGACCGGCTCGGGGGCGAGCCTCCAGACGAGCTCCAGCTGGCCCTCGGTCAGCGCGGTGCCGAGCGGCGCCACCGCCCCGCGCAGCCCGGCCTCGTGGAGCGCGATGACGTCCATGTAGCCCTCGGCGACGATGACGTCTCCGCCGTCGCGGATCCCGGCGCGCGCGCGGTCGAGCGCGTAGAGGTTCCTCCCCTTGTCGAAGAGCGGCGTGTCGCGCGAGTTGAGGTACTTGGGCTGCCCGTCGCCCAGGATCCTGCCGCCGAAGGCGATGACGCGCCCTCGCCGGTCCGTGATCGGGAACATCGC
Organism: Alphaproteobacteria bacterium; assembly: GCA_947500965.1. Classification (GTDB taxonomy): domain Bacteria; phylum Pseudomonadota; class Alphaproteobacteria; order CACIAM-22H2; family CACIAM-22H2; genus CAIOSQ01. Next base: position 2,017 of record CANMWW010000226.1, on the reverse strand, counting down.
CCGGCCGCGGAAGAAGTCGAAGCTGTCGCGCCCGTCGTCAGGCTTCGCGAGCAGCGCGGCCTCCAGCAGCATCGCCTCCTGGAAGCCCTGCTTGCCGAGGGCCTGCTTGAGCTGCTCGCGCCCGTCCGGCGCGTAGCCCAGGCGGAAGGAGCGGATGGTCTCGTCGCCGAGGCCGCGGCGGCGGAAATATTCCAGCGCCGGCCGCCTGGCGGCGGACCAGAGCTGCTGCTCGAACCATTTCGCCGCCGCCTCGACGGCGTCGCCGAGCGACTTGCGCCGCTCCTCGCGTGCCGCGTCCTGCGGCGTCGCGTGTGGTACCTCGAGCCCGGCCTCCTCGGCGAGGCGCTCGACGGCCTCCGGGAAGCCGAGGTTGTCGATGCGCATCGCGAAGCCGATGACGTCGCCATGCGCGCCGCAGCCGAAGCAGTGGAAGAAGCCCTTGTCGTCGTTGACGAAGAAGCTCGGGCTCTTCTCGTTGTGGAAGGGGCAGAGGCCGGAGAACTCGCGTCCCTTCTTGACCAGGCGAACGCGCCGTCCCACCACGCTCGAGCAGGCGAGGCGGTTGCGGATCTCGTCGAGGAATTGCGGCGGGAAGGCCATGGCGCGGGACGGGGCGGGCGCTGCGAGGGGTCGGGGGAGGGACGACGATGATACTCCCGCGGCCGATGCGCGGGAACGCTCAGGCGAGGCCGAGCGCCGCCACGGTGTGCAGCGCGATCATCCGCTCCTCGTCGGTCTCGATCGCCCAGGCCGAGACGGCGGCGCCCGGCGGGGAGAGGCGCGGGCCTCCGGCCAGGTTCGCGGCCTCGTCGACCCGCACGCCCAGCCACGCGCAGGCCGCGGCGATCTCCCGGCGCGTGGCGGCGTCGTTCTCGCCGATGCCGGCGGTGAAGACGAGCGCGTCGAGCCCGCCCAGCGCCGCGGCCAGCGAGCCGATCTCGCGTCCCGCCCGGTAGACGAAGAGGTCGATCGCCTCGCGCGCGCGGGGGTCCTGGGAGGACCGGAGCACGCGCATGTCGCTGGAGATGCCGGAGACGCCGAGCAGGCCGGACTGGCGGTAGAGCAGCGCCTCGATCTCGCGCGGCCCCATCGTGTAGCGGTCCATGAGGTGCAGCACGACGCCCGGGTCGAGGCTGCCGCAGCGCGTGCCCATCACGAGCCCGTCCAGCGCCGTGAACCCCATCGTCGACGCGACCGAGCGGCCGCCGCGCATCGCGCATAGGCTGGCGCCGTTGCCGAGATGGGCGACCACGACCCGCGCGTCGGCGAGCGCGGGATCGAGCTCGGGCAGGCGGCGCGCGATGTACTCGTAGGACAGGCCGTGGAAGCCGTAGCGCCGCACGCCGTCCCGCGCGAAGCGCGCGGGCAGGGCGAAGCTCTGCGCCAGCGCGGGCTGGGCGCGGTGGAAGGCCGTGTCGAAGCACGCGACCTGCGGCACGCCCGGCCGCGCCGCGCGATAGGCGCGGACCGGGGCGAGGTTGTGCGGCTGGTGCAGCGGCGCCAGCGGCACGAGCGCCTCCAGCGCGGAGATCGCCTCGTCGTCGATGCGCAGCGGCTCGGCGAAGCGCGTGCCGCCATGGACGACGCGGTGGCCGATCGCCGCGAGGCGGCGGCCGCCGAGCAGGGCGTCCTCGATCGCGCCGAGCTCGCGCACCGCCGCCGCATGGTCGAAGCCGTCGCCGCTCCAGTCGCGCGCGGCGATCGCGCGGCCGGCGGCGGTGGCGCGCAGGCGCGGCGCCGTGCCGATCCCCTCGAACTGGCCGCCGCCGATCGAGGCGAGGCCGCCATCGGGGCCGGCCGCGAAGGCCTCGAACTTGAGGCTCGACGAGCCGGCGTTGGCGACGAGGACGGCTTCGCCGGCGCGCATCACGCCTGCGGCCTCGCGACCTTGCGCAGGCCCGCGCGCGCCACGAGCACCGCGACGCAGCATGATGCGAGGCGGGACATCTCGCTGTCGGCGCGGCTCGTCAGCACGATCGGCACGCGCGCCCCCAGCACGATGCCTGCGCAATCCGCG
>CANMWW010000225.1 GCA_947500965.1 Alphaproteobacteria bacterium | reverse complement strand
GACTTCCGTCGCATCGCGACACGCTACGACAAGCTTGCGCGCAACTATCTCAGCGCCGCGCTTATCGCCGCCGCCGTCATCTACTGGGTCAATTGAGTCCAGACCCTAGGCGTTGCGCAGGTCGCGGCCGACCGCCGCGATCAGCTCGGGAGCACCGACCTCGCCCGCGATGCGGCCCATGGACTGCATCGCGGGGCGCAGCACCTCTGCTGGAACCCCGGCGAGGCGAAGGCACTCGCCCGCGAGCGCCTGGAGGCCGCCGACCTGCTCGGCGGCCAGGCCCTGCAGCGTGCCGGCGCCGGCCTCGATCGACTGCAGCATGAGCAGGAGGTTGCCGACGATGTCCTGCACCTGCTCGGGCCCGCAGCGCTCGGCGACGATGCGGTCGATGTCCTGGAGCCTGTCGCAGTCGGAAGCGAGCAGGTCCGCGCGCGCGGTACTTGCCCTCATGCCATCGCCATCCATGTTCCCCTCCCGCGTCGAGATGGCCTGGTTGGTTCCGGCCACCTGATCGTCGACGATGCTAGGCCTCCGGGACGGCACAGCAAAACCGTGGCGAGTGCCCCCGTATTTCTACGGATGACCGGGGGTCTCCCTCGCCGCGCAACCCGGCCATCCGCTAGTATCGGCACGGTTGCCGAGGCTCTGCAGGAACCCGGGGATGGCTGTCGCAACATCGAGGGACGCGCGCACAGGGCTTCCCGACTGGGCCTGGGGCATCCTGGTCATGGTCGGGATCGTCCTGCTGAGCCGCCTCAGCGACATCGCGAGCTTCACGGGCCTGCCGATCAAGCCATGGAAGCCGGGTGCCGGCTTCGCCTTCGGCATGCTGCTGGTGCGCGGCCTCCACCTCCTTCCCTGGGTGCTGCTCGGGCAGGCGAGCGCGGTCCTCGCGGCCAGCCTCGCCGCCGACCTGCCTCCCGACTGGGGCGCCTCCATCGCGGCGGGCTTCTCGGCCAGCCTCGGCCTCGGCATCGCCGCCGACTACCTGCGCCGCCGCACGCGCGTCGACCTCGCGCTGTCCCGGCTTGGCGACGTGCTGCGCCTGCTGGTCGTGGCGATCGCCCTCGCGCCCGCGATCTCGGCGCTGGAGGTGCTCGCCTTCGTGTCGATCGGCCCCCTGCGCGAGGCGGAGGCCCAGGTGGGCTTCCTGCGCCTCTGCATCGGGAACCTGATCGGCATGGCGGTGGTGACGCCGATCGTCCTGCGGCTGCACGCGCCGGGCCTCAGCCGGCTGCGCGCGGTGGGCGGCGTCGCGGTCCTCGAGATCGCCGCCCTCTGCGGCGCGCTCCTCGTGCTCGCCTGGTACATCTTCGGCATCAAGGAAACCGACGAGTTCAAGCTCTTCGACCTGCTCTTCCTGCCGATGGTCGCCTTCGCCGTGCGCTACGGCCTCGACGGCGCGCTGGCGGGGCTCGCGCTCACCCAGGTCGCCATGATGGGCTGGCTGCGCTGGCAAGATTTCCCCGCCGCCGGCGTCGTCGAGCTGCAGACGCTCTTCTTCATCCTTTCCGCCACCTGCATCTTCGTCGGCATCGTCGTCGACGAGCGCGAGCGCGCCGGCGCGGCGCTGCGCGCGAACGAGAAGCTGCTGCGAGAGCAGGACGCCCAGCTCGCGCGGGTCATGCGCCTCGACGCGATCGGCGAGATGGCCTCGACCCTGTCGCACGAGATCACGCAGCCACTGACGGCGGTGCGCGCGCACCTGCGCGCCGCGCTGCGCAGGCTCGAGGCCGGCGCGACCGGCATCGACGCGGCGACGACCGACCTGAGGCACGGCGTGACGCAGGTCGACCTTGCCGCTGGCATCATCCGGCGCCTCCGCGAGTTCCTCGGCCGCGGCGAGCCGCATCGCGAGGCGATCGACCCGCTCGCCCTCGTGCGCGACGCGCTCGCGCTGGCCGCGCCCGACGCCGAGCGCGGCGGCGTGCGCGTCGTGCTGCACGCGCCGGCGCTGCTGCCGGCCGTGCTCGCGGACCGCATCCAGATGCAGCAGGTCCTGCTCAACCTGCTGCGCAACGCGGTCGAGGCGTCGCGCGCCGGCGACGGGGCGAGGCTGGTCTCGGTCGGGCTGCGCGCCTCCGACGGCGAGGCGATCGAGGTCTCCGTGCACGACGACGGGCCGGGCATCGCCGAGGAGATCAGGCCGCGGCTCTTCGCCGCCTTCGCCACCACGCGGCCGCACGGGCTCGGCCTCGGCCTCGCCATCAGCCGCACGATCGTCGAGGCGCATGGCGGGCGCATCTGGCTCGAGCGCCCGGGCCCGGACGGCACCGAGTTCCGCTTCACCCTTCCCCTCGCGAGGCCCGCATGACGCGCATGGCGCGAAGGCTCGTCCATCTCGTCGACGACGATCCCGGCGTGCGCACGGCGCTCGCCAGCATGCTCGCGACCTGGGACTTCGACGTCGCGGCGCACGAATCCGCGGAGGCCTTCCTCGACGCGCTCGCGGCGGGCGCGAGCGGCTGCGTCGTCGCCGACGTGCGGATGCCCGGCATGGGCGGGCTCGAGCTGCAGCGCGAGCTCGCGCGGCGCGGCGCCACGCTGCCGGTGATCCTGATCACCGGCCATGGCGACGTGCCGATGGCTGTGGCGGCGATCAAGGCCGGCGCGCAGGACTTCATCGAGAAGCCCGTCGACGACGACGCGCTGGCGGCCGCCATCCGGCGCGCGCTCGCGATCGCGGAGGAGGCCGAGGGCGCCAAGGCGGCGCGCGAGGCCCTGCGCCAGCGCCACGCGCGGCTCACGGCGCGCGAGGCGCAGGTCATGGGCCTCGTCGTGGCCGGCCACTCCAACGCCTCGATCGCCGCGCAGCTCGGCCTGAGCCAGCGCACGGTCGAGCACTACCGCGCGCAGGTGATGATGAAGATGGAGGCCCCCAGCCTCGCCGCGCTGGTCAAGCTCGCCGCGGCGCTGGGCGAGTAGCGCGTCGCCTCGCCCGGCGCGGCGGCTTCGGATATCGTCCCTCAGGACGGGAGGGACCCATGCCAGCATCCGCCATGCCGACGAAGCGACCGCAGCCCTTGCCGCGTGGCGCGTCGCGCACCCGCGCCACTCGTCGCCACGCGCACAAGGTGGCGCGCTGATGGTCGCCGTGACGCACGAGGGCTCGCTCTGGGCGCGCACGGCGCCGGCGGCCCCCGGTCTTCCCTCCCTCGCGGGCGAGGTCCGCGCCGACGTCGCGATCGTCGGTGGCGGGTTCCTCGGCGTCTCCGCGGCGCTCCATCTCGCCGAGGCCGGCGCCTCCGTCGCGCTGCTCGAGGCGGGCGAGGTCGGCGGCGGCGCGTCGGGCCGCAATGGCGGCCAGGTCATCCCCGGCATCAAGAAGACGCGCGCGGAGCTCGCCGCGAAGTTCGGCGGCGACTGGGCGGACCGCATGGTCGCGCTCGGCGACGGCACCGCCTCGCGCGTCTACGACCTCGTCGCGCGCCATGGCATCGACTGCGACCTCGAGCGCAACGGCTGGATCCGCGCCGCGCATGCCGACGCGGCGATGCGCGACGTCGAGGCGATGGCCCGCGAGCTGCTGGCGCGTGGCCAGGACGTCGAGCTCCTGTCGCGCGACGAGATCGCGGCGCGCAGCGGCACGCCCGTCTACGTGGGCGGCATGCACGACAGGCGCGCCGCCGGGATCAACCCGCTCGCCTATGTCCGCGGCCTCGCGGCGGCGGCGCGGCGCGCGGGCGCGCAGGTCTTCGCGCGCAGCCCCGCCACCGGCATCGAGCGCGCGGGCGCCGGGTGGAAGGTCGCGACGCCGGGCGGCGCGGTCGCCGCGGGCCAGGTCGTCCTCGCCACGGGCGCCTACACCGACGCGCTCTGGCCCGGGCTGGCACGCAGCTTCGTCGGCGTGCAGAGCGCGCAGGTCGCGAGCCGGCCGCTCGGCGACAACCTCCGCAAGTCGGTCCTGCCGTCGCGCGCCGTGCTGTCCGACACGCGCAAGCTCGCCAACTACTATCGCCTCGACGTCGAGGGGCGCCTCGTGATGGGTGGGCGCGGGCCGCTCGGCGACGCGCCCGAGCCCTCGACCCTCGTGGCGCTGGAGCGCGCGGCGCTCGAGCGCTTCCCCATGCTCGGCGGGACGACCTGGGAACATGCCTGGGCGGGCCGCATCGACATGACGCTCGACTCGCTGCCGCGCCTGTGCGTCGTCGCGCCGGGCGTGACGGCGGTGCTCGGCTTCAACGGACGCGGCATCGCGCTCGCGACGACGATGGGCGCGGTCGTCGCCAACCGCCTCTCGGGCGGGCGCGACCATGCGCTCGACTACCCGGAGACGAAGCTGGCGCCGGTGCCGTTCCATGCGCTGCGCGCGCCCGCGCTGCGCGTCGCCGTGGCCTGGTATCGCCTGCGCGACGCGCTGGGCTACGCGGGCTGAGGCTCCGGCGCCCGCCGGCCCTCGTCACGCCTCGCGCGGGGCGAGGAAGCCGCGCACGCCGGCGATGGCGTCGGCGAGGCCGGTGCGGATGACCTCGACGCCCGGCGGGAAGGCGGTGCAGAGCCGCGTCGGCAGCCGGGAATCGAGCATCACGAAGACGCCGTGGTCGTCGGCGCGGCGCACGAGGCGGCCGAAGGCCTGCTTGAGCTTGAGCCGCGTCAGCGTGTCGTCGTGCTCCTTGCCGCCATTGGCCGCGCGGCGCGCCTTGTGGAGGATGGTCGGCCGTGGCCATGGCACGCGGTCGAAGACGATGAGCCGCAGGCTGCGCCCCGGCACGTCGACGCCGTCGCGCACCGCGTCGGTGCCGAGCAGGCAGGCATCCTCCTCGGCGCGGAAGATGTCGACCAGCGTGCCGGTGTCGAGCGCGTCGACATGCTGGGCGTAGAGCGGCAGGCCCGCCGCCTCGAGGTCGCGCGCGAGCAGCGCATGG
>CANMWW010000224.1 GCA_947500965.1 Alphaproteobacteria bacterium | reverse complement strand
TCCCAGGCGGTCAGGCCGAGGAAGACCAGCAGGCCCACGATCGAGACGGCGAACTGCAGGGCGCTGGAGCCGAGGAAGATGTTCACGATCGACGCGAGGAACACGACGACCATGCCCACCATCAGGATGGTGCCCAGCTTCGAGAGATCCGCCTTCGTGGTGTAGCCGTAGAGGCTCAGGCCCGCGAAGAGGCCGGCCGCCATGAAGAAGGCGCGCGCCACGCTGGCGCCCGTGAAGTAGAGCAGGATGGCGGCGAAGGACACGCCGATGCACGCGGCATAGGCCCAGAACATCGCCTGCAGCGAGGCCTTGGACATCCGCTCGAAGCGCCAGGACATGATGAACACGAAGGCGAGCGGCGCGAGCATGAACACCCAGCGCAGCGGCGACTTCACCATCAGCGCCGTCAGCATGGGCGAGCTCGCGATGACGTAGGCGAGGATGCCCGAGAGCAGGACCGCCGACGCCATGTAGTTGTAGATGCGCAGCATGTGCGCGCGCAGGCCGGCATCGGTCGCGGCGTCGATGCGCGCGCCCCGGGCGGTCTGGTTGAAGAATGGACTGTTCATGATTTCTCTCCCATCGATCCCCTGTTCGGCAGGTGCCGCAGCATATGGTCGGGGGTGCCATCGATTCAATAGCGCGCCACTCGGATATTCCGCATTCCGCCAATAAAAACAGGGTTTTGCGAATCGCCTCGCCCGGCACGCGCTCAGGGGTTGCGCAGCAGCGCCGCGGGACGCTGGCCAAGCGCGCGCCAGGTGCCGGCGAGCCCGATCAGCGCCACCGCGGCCGATGCGCCGGCGATCACCGACAGCAGCGTCCCCGGCAGCCAGTCGAAGTCGAGCGACAGGTACCGCGCCACCAGCAGCCGCGCGGCCAGGGACCCCAGCAGCGCCGCGAGCGCCGCGACGACCAGCCCGAGCAGGGCGAACTCCAGCAGCAGCGCCTCGAGGATCTGGCGCCGCCGCGCGCCGAGCACCTTGAGCACGACAGCGTCCCGGATGCGCCGGCGCTGCGTCGCGGCGATCGCGCCGGCGAGCGTCAGCGCCCCCGCGAGCAGCGTGACCGAGGCGGTGGCGCGCGCCGCGGTCGCGATCGAGCCGAGGGCGCGCTCCACGGTGGCGAGGGCGTCGCGGATGCGGATCGACGAGACGTTGGGCAGCCGCTCGACGAGCAACCGCTCCAGCGCGTCCTCGTGCGCGCGCTCGACCTGGGCGGTGGCGATCCAGGTCTGCGGCGCGCCCTCGAGCGCGCCCGGCGCGAGGACGAGGGTGAAGTTGATGCCGAGCGTCGTCCAGTCGATGGCGCGCAGGTTGGCGATTCGCGCGGTGATCTCGCGCCCCAGCACGTTGAGGGTGATCGTGTCGCCGAGCTTCAGCCCCATGCCCGCCGCGATCTGCGCGTCGAAGGAGACGAGCGGCGGGCCGGAATAGTCGGGTGGCCACCACTCGCCCGCGACGATGCGCGCGTCGCGAGGCATCTCGCGCGCGTAGGTGAGGCCGCGGTCGGAGCCGATCGCCCACTGCGCCTCGGGCGCGATCGCCGCGCGCTCGACGGGCACGCCGTTGAGCCGGGTGATCCGGCCGCGCAGGCTCGGCACCTTCTGCACCGCGCCGACGCCCCTGGCCTCGCGCAGCGTCGCCTCGAATTCCTCGAGCTGGTCGGGCTGGATGTCGATGAAGAAGAAGCTCGGCGCGACGGCTGGCAGCTGGCCGCGCAGCGCGCCGGAGAAGTTCCCATGCACCAGCGAGATGATCGACAGCACGGTCAGGCCGAGGCCGAGCGACAGCACGATCCCCGGCAGGTTGCCGCCGGGGCGGTGCAGGTTGGCGAGCGCGAGGCGCAGCGCCGGGCGCGCGGGCGCGGGCGCGCGGCGCGCGACCGCCGCGATCGCCGCGGCGGCGAGGCGGAACAGAACGAAGCACGCGGCGGCGCCGACGACGAAGGCGACGCCGAGGCGGCGGTCCGGGGAGCTCGCGATCGCCAGCGCCGCGAGCGCCGCGAGCGCCAGCGCGGTCGCCGCGACGACGCCTGCGCGCGGGATCGCCCGCGCCGGCGCCACCACCGCGCGGAAGAGCGCGGCGGCCGGCAGCTCGCGCGTGCGCGCCAGGGGCCAGAGCGCGAAGGCCAGCGCCACGAGCAGGCCCTGGAGCGCGGCAAGGCCGAGCGGCGCCGCGAAGACGCCGACCGAGAGGCCCACGCCGAGCGCGCGCTCGACCAGCGGCGCCGCGAGCGGCGGCACCGCGGCGCCCACCGCGAGGCCGGCGGCGATGCCGAGCGACGCCATCGCCATGACCTGGATCATGTAGACGCGCATCACCAGGCTGCCCGGTGCGCCGAGGCACTTGAGCGTCGCGATCGTCGGGATGCGCCCCTCGACGAAGCCGCGCACGGCGTTGGCGACGCCCACGCCGCCGACCAGCAGCGCCGTGAGCCCGACCAGGCCCAGGAACATCGCGATGCGGTCGACCCAGCGCTGCAGGCCGGGCGCCGCGTCGGCGAGCGCGCGGATGCGCCAGCCCGCCCCGGGGAAGCGCCGCTTGAGGTCCTCGACGAAGGCGGGCGCGCCGGCCGGGTCGTGGAGCGCGACGCGGTAGAGCCAGCGCACGAGGCTTCCGGGCTGCACCAGCCCGGTCTGCGCCAGGCTCTCCACCGGCACCATGACCCGCGGGCCGAGGGTGAAGACATTGGCCGTGCGGTCGGGCTCGGAGGCGATCGTCGCGCGCACCTCGTAGTCGAGGTCGCCCACGCGCAGCATTTCGCCCGGCGCGATGCCGAGCCGCGCGAGCAGCGACGGCTCGACCGCGGCGCCCCAGGTGCCGCCACGCGGCGCGAGCGTCGCGCGCAGGTCGCCGGCCGGCGCGAGCGCGATGCCGCCGACCAGCGGGTAGGAGGCGTCGACGGCCTTGAGCTCGACCAGCGCGCGCTGGTCGCCCGCGCGCGCCATGGCGCGCATCTCGCCGGCGCGCGACACGCGCCCGGCGGCGGAGAGATGCGCGAGCTGCGCGGGCTCGGCCTCGCGATGGGTGAAGGAGAGCTCGACGTCGCCGCCCAGCAGGCGCCGGCCGTCGTCGCGCAGCCCCTTGGTCACGGCGGCGCCGAGCGAGCCCACGGCCGCTATCGCGGCGACGCCGAGCGCGAGGCAGGCGAGGAAGACGCGGAAGCCGGCGAGGCCGCCGCGCAGCTCGCGCCGCGCCAGCGCGAAGGCGACGCGCCAGGACGGGGCCGCCCCGCTCACGGCGCGTCGGGCGCGGCGGGCGCGTCCCCGGCGATCCGCCCGTCCTGCAGCCGGACGACGCGCGCGCAGCGCCGCGCGAGCGCGAGGTCGTGGGTGATCAGCACCAGCGTCGCCCCGCGCGCGCCGGCGAGGCCGAAGAGCAGGTCCATGACCTGCGCGCCGGTCGCGTGGTCGAGGTTGCCGGTCGGCTCGTCGGCGAGGACGAGGTCGGGCTCGCCCACCACCGCGCGGGCCAGCGCCACGCGCTGCTGCTCGCCGCCCGAGAGCTGGCCCGGGTAGTGCGACAGCCTGTGGCCGAGGCCGACCGAGGCGAGCGCCGCGTCGGCGCGCGCGAAGGCGTCGCGCACGCCGGCGAACTCCAGCGGCACGGCGACGTTCTCGCGCGCCGTCATCGTGGGGATGAGGTGGAAGCCCTGGAACACGATGCCGACATGGCGGCGGCGGAACAGCGCCAGCCCGTCCTCGTCGAGCGCGCCGAGGTCCTCGCCCGCGACGCGCACGATGCCCGAGCTCGCGCGCTCCAGCCCGGCCATGACCATCATCATCGTCGACTTGCCGGAGCCCGAGGGGCCCAGGACGGCGACGGTCTCGCCGCGTCCGACGACGAGGTCGAGCCCGCGCAGGATATTGACCTCGCCCGCGAGCGACTCCAGTTTGAGGCGGACGTCGCGAAGCTCCACGATGGGACCGGCGTTCGCGGAGGTCATCGGGCACACCATGGACAGGCAGGAGACGCGCGGGCGGACGCGCCGCGCAGGCAGGCGATATGGCCGCCGGATCGCCCTTGTCAACGCGTGCCTCGCGGCGGCGCTTGCCGCCGGTCCGGCGTGCGCGGCGCGCGCGCGGCTGCTGCTCTTCGGCGACAGCCTCACCGCCGGCTACGGCCTGCCCGCGCAGGACGCGCTGCCCGCGCAGCTCCAGCGCGCGCTCGACGCCGCCGGCATCGACGCCGAGGTGGTCAACGCCGGCGTCTCCGGCGAGACCTCGGCGGGCGGGCTCGCGCGCATCGACTGGACGATCGGCGACGCGCCGCCCAGCCACGCGATCGTGGCGCTCGGCGCCAATGACGGGCTGCGCGGCCTGCCGCCGGAGCGCATGGAGGCCAATCTCGACCGCATCCTCGCGCGCCTGGCCGCGCGCGGCACGAAGGTGCTGCTCGCGGGCATGGCCGCGCCGCCCAATCTCGGCCGCGACTACGCCGAGCGCTTCGCCGCCGTGTTCCCCGCGCTCGCCGCGCGGCACGGCGTGGCGCTCTACCCGTTCCTGCTCGAAGGCGTGGCGGGCCAGCCCGCGCTCAACCAGCAGGACGGCATCCATCCCAACCGCGAGGGCGTCGGCGTGATCGTAGCCGCGCTGCTGCCGCATGTGCGCCGGCTGCTGGCGCCCTGAGGCGATGGAGCGACGCACGCCATGATCCGCCTCGGCCATGCCGGCGACGACGACGACTGGATGCGGCTGGCCGACGCCTGCATCGCGGCCATCGGCGACGCGCCCGCCCCGGCGGAGGGCGAGGAGGCGATCGGCTTCGTCTTCGCCGCCGACCTCTTCGCCGCGGAGTTCGACGCCATCGTCGCCCACCTGCGCGCGGGCACGGGCATCGCCGACTGGATCGGCACCTGCGGCGCCGGCG
>CANMWW010000223.1 GCA_947500965.1 Alphaproteobacteria bacterium | reverse complement strand
GCCGAGGGCGAGGGCGTGGAGGCTGCGGTCGGCCAGGAGGCTGCGGGCGAGCTCCAGGTCGCTGTCGCGCTCCGCGGTGTCGCTCGGGCAGGCGGCGGCCCGGAGCCTGCGGCGACCCTCGCCATCGTCGGGCGACACGTTGCGCCAGCGCGCGGCCGCGGCCTGGTCGGCGTAGCGGCCGCTGCGCAGGTTCTCGAGGATGACGGTCGGCGCGTCGCGGCCGCCGCTCGTGCAGAGATGGGGCAGGACGCCCAGCTCCGCGAGCGCGTAGCCCGACGGCGCATGGAAGCGCGCCGAGGTGAGGACGAGCTCGCCGTCGTTGGGCAGCGGCAGGATCGACTGCACCGAGCCCTTGCCGAAGGACGTCGTGCCCACGACGACCGCACGCCCGTTGTCCTGCAGCGCCGCCGCGACGATCTCCGAGGCCGAGGCGGAATTGCCGTTGATCAGAACCACCAGCGGGAAGCGCTCGCCGATGTCGCCGCGCCGGGCCCAGCTTTCCTGGCTGACGCTGCGGTGGCGGCCGCGCGTGCTGACGATCGTGCCCTCCGGCAGGAACAGGTCGGACACGTAGATCGACTGGTCGAGGTAGCCGCCGAAGTTGTTACGCAGGTCGAGGATCACGCCGGAGATGCGTGGGCCGATCTCGCGCTCGGCGCGGCGGACGGCGTCGGCGAGGGCCTCGGTCGTCCTCGGGTTGAAGCCCGTGACGCGGATATGGGCGGCATCCCCCGCCCGGCGATAGGACACGGTCTGGGGCACGATGTGCGATCGCACCAGAGACACGCGCAGCGTGCTTCCGCCCGATGGCCTGCCGATCTCGACCTCGACGGGCGCGCCGACCGGGCCGCGCAGGCGGCGGACCGCCTCGCGCGCCGTCAGCCCCGCCGTGGACTTCCCGTCGATCGAAAGGATGCGGTCGTCGCTGCGCAACCCCGCGCGCGATGCCGGCGTGTCGTCCATGACGGTGACGACCCGCACTTCGCCGCCCTCGGCGTCGATGACGATCCCCACGCCGCCGAAGCCTTCCCGCTGCGCGCGTTCCTCGCGCGCGGACTCGGGCGTCGTGTAGCGCGAGTAGGGATCGAGGCCCTTGGCCATCGCCTCGAGGAAGGCCTTGCTCGTCTGGTCCGCGTCGAGCTCACGGATCGCGCTGGAGCGCATGCGCGCCTCGTCGATCGCGCGCCACGCCGCGGCCGCCCATCCCTTGCCGCCGGCGGCGGGGTCGACGGGCAGGCGTGCCTCCGTCTCGCCCCGGCGCAGGACCGCGAGCTCGGCGCCATTGCGGCGGAACTCGATGGTCGCGTCCGTGCGCGCCACGCCCGCGAGGCCGCTCGACACCAGGTCGCCCATGTCGATGCCGCGCACGTAGCGCTCCTGCACGTGGTCGAGCGCGGCAGCGATGACGCGGCGCGAGCGCTGCGCCGCCTGCTCGGCCTCGCGCTCGTCGCGCGAGCCGGCGCCCACGCAGGACCCGAGCAGCGCGACGAGCGCGATGCAGGGCAGGAGGCGGTGGCGCGCGCGCGTCACCGGCGTCATCCCCGGATGCCGGCCGCCCAGTGGGCGCCGATCACCGCGCCCTTGATGCGCGGCAGGAGGAGGAGGGTGAGCACGAGGGTTATCGGGATCCACGCCAGCGCCTGCGCCCAGAGCGGCGGCGCCCAGTTGCGCTCGACCAGGAGCACCGCGGGCACGACGACGTGGCCGACGGCGAAGATGGTGAAGTAGGGCGGCGCGTCGTCGGCGCGGAACTCGGAGAAGGCGAGGCCGCAATGCGCGCAGGCAGGGCGCAGCCGCAGGAAGCCCTCGCGCATGCCGTGCCCGTCGCAGCGCGGGCAGCGGTTGCGGAAGCCACGCCACAGCGATCGCGACCAGGCGCCCTTCGGCGCCTCGCTGCCTTCCGCGACTCGTTCCGGCTGGCCATCCATGATGGACGCGGAGACTACCGCTTCCCGCGTCGCTGAATCCTGAATTTTCCGCAATGCATCATTACCGCCGCCGCCGGGCGTGCTGGCGGTAGCCCGGGCGCTTCGTGCCGCGCTGCGGCCGCCGCGGCTCGCGGCCGCTCAGGGCGGGCGCGGGCACGTCCTCGAGTTCGAGGCGCAGCATGCCCGTGACGGGGGAGGTCTCCGCCAGGCGCACGAGGACCCGGTCGGCGAGGGCGAGCCTGCCCGGGCCCTCGAGGGCATGCCCGGCGGGGTGCAGCCGCCAGCGCCCAGGCAGGCTGGACATCGGCACGAGCCCCTCGGCGCCGCTCTCGGTCAGGGTGACGAAGATCCCCGCGCGGTGCAGGCCGGAGATCCTGCCCTCGAAGGTCGCCCCGACCCGCGCGGCGAGGAAGGCCGCGACATATCGCTCCATCGCCGCGCGCTCGGCTGCCTGGGCGCGGCGCTCGGCGCGCGACACGCGTTCGCCGGACAGGACGAGGTCCGCGTGCGCCGCGGCGGCGGCGCCCGCGCCGAGGCCGAAGGCGTGGACCAGCGCGCGATGCACGACGAGGTCGGCGTAGCGGCGGATCGGCGAGGTGAAATGCGCGTAGCGCGGCAGGGCGAGGCCGAAATGGCCGAGGTTGTCCGGGCTGTAGACCGCGAGCGCCTGGCTGCGCAGGACGAGGTCCGAGACCATCGGCGCGAAGGGCTTGCCCTCGGCCCAGCGCAGGACGTCGCGCAGCAGCGCCGGCCGCGGCGCCTGTCCCTTCGCCAGCCTGTAGCCGAGCGTGGCCAGGCTCTCGCGCAGGGCGTCGAGCCGCTCGGGGCTCGGCTGGTCGTGCACGCGGTAGAGGCAGCCGAGGTTCCGCCGCTCCAGCGTCTCCGCCGCCGCGACGTTGGCGAGGATCATGAACTCCTCGATCAGGCGATGCGCGTCGAGGCGACGGCGCGGCGAGATCGAGGCGATCGCGCCATCGGGGCCGAGCGAAACGGCGCGCTCCTGCATGTCGAGGTCGAGCGTCCCGCGCGCGTCGCGCGCGGCGGAGAGGGCGCGGAAGGCGGAATAGAGATGGCGGGCAGGCTCGTGCAGCTCGCCCGGCAGCGCCGCCGCGTCGCCATCCGCCCAGGCCTGGATGCCTTCGTAGGTAAGGCGCGCGGCGGAGCGCATCATCGCCCGCGCGAAGCCGTGCGACTGCAGCTGGCCCGCGGCATCGATGCGCATGTCGGCGACGAGGACGGGCCTGTCCTGGAGCGGGCGCAGCGAGCAGAGGTCGTTGGACAGGCGCTCGGGCAGCATCGGCACGACGCGGTCCGGGAAATAGACGGAATTGCCGCGGCGCTGCGCGTCGAGGTCGAGCGGGGCGCCCGGACGCACGTACCAGGCGACGTCCGCGATCGCGACGCGGATGCGCCATCCGCCGCCGGCGGGATCCGGCTCGGCATGGACGGCGTCGTCGAAGTCGCGCGCGTCGGCGCCGTCGATCGTCACCAGCGGCAGGTCGCGCAGGTCGGGGCGAGCGCCCATCGGCGCGGGCGTGGCGTCCCTCGCCTCGGCGAGGGCGCGCGGATCGAACTCCACGGGGATGTCGTGCAGGGCCAGCGCGATCGCGCTCGCGGCGCGCGGCGCGTCCTCGTCGCCCAGCCGCTCGATCACCTCGGCGCGCGGGCGCTCGAAGCGCCGCGAGGCGAGGGGCCGCGCGACCACGAGTTCCCCGTCGCCGGCCTTGCCGTCGGGGCCGTCGACCAGCGCGAATTCCATCCTCAGGCGCCGGTCCGCCGGCTCGATGACGCGCCCGGCCGGGGTGCGGCGGACCACGCCGACCACGCGTTCGGGCAGGTCCGGCGCGGCGCGCAGGAGCCGCGCGCGCCAGAGCCGTCCCTCGCGCAAGGTAACGCGGACCATGCCGCGCGCGCCCTCGCCAAGGCTTGCGGCGTCGAAGCGCCCGAGCCGGATGCGCGGGGGCGGGCCCGGCCGCAGCCATTCGACGGGCGACGCGATCGCCTCGCCGGTCTCGAGGTCCAGGGCGGAGACGCGCACGAGCAGGACATCGGCGTCCTGGCCAGCGGCATCCGCCGGCGGCCGTGCTCCCTCGCGCGGCGCGGCCGCGCGCTCCTTCGCGATCTCCTCGGCGATCTCGGCGAACATCGCCTTGAGGGCCAGGCGCTCCTCGCCCTTCAGGCGCAGCGCGCGCGCGACGGCGCGGCGATCGGCGCCGGGGTTCTCGCGCAGGAACGCGAGGACGCGATCGCGGCCGAATTCCTCGCGGCGATGCGGAAGGCGCTTGCCCGGGCGCGGCAAGGTCAGCCGGTGGGGTCGGCGGCGCGGCGGCGGCCGCCGGGCGGCTTCCTGGCGGCGCCTGGCTTCGCCGCCTTCGCCTTCGTGCCCTTCGAGGCCTTCGCGGCCTTCGCGGTGCCCTCGCCATCCCCGCCGGCGGCGTCCTTCGCCTTGCCGGCGCGCCCGCCCTTGCGCGGCTTGCCGCCACCCACCTTCGCTGCGCGCTCCTCGATGAGGCGGAGCGCCTCGTCAAGCTGCACCTCGTCGGGGCTGCGATCCTTTGGCAGGTTGGCGTAGATCTTCCCGTGCTTCACGAAGGGGCCGTAGCGGCCGGTACCGGCCTCCACGGGCTTGCCGTCGGAGGGATGCGCGCCGACCACGCGCAGCGGCTTGGCGTTGGACGCGCCGCGCCGCGCGCCCTTGGGTTGCGCGAGGATGTCGACGGCGCGGTTGAGCCCTACGGTGAGCAGGTCCTCGGTGCCCGCGAGCGAGCGGTACTCGCTTCCATGCTTGAGGTAGGGGCCGAAGCGTCCGAGCCCCGCCTGGATCGGCTTGCCGTCGGCGGGATGAACGCCGACGTCGCGCGGCAGTGCCAGCAGCTGCAGCGCGAGGTCCTGCGTCACGTTTTCCGCGGTGACGTCGCGCGGCAGGGAGACGCGCTTCGGCTT
>CANMWW010000222.1 GCA_947500965.1 Alphaproteobacteria bacterium | reverse complement strand
GTCGCCGCGCTTTCCGGCCTCGAGCGCGTGGATCTCGTCCACCACGATCGCGCGCAGCGAGGCGAAGCTCGCGCGCGCCGCCGGGTCGGCGAGCATCAGCGCGAGGGATTCCGGCGTCGTCATCAGGAAATGCGGCGGCCGCTCGCGCTGGCGCGCGCGGCGCGAAGGCGGCGTGTCTCCGGTGCGCGCCTCCGCCCGGAGGGCCGGCACGAGCTCGGCCAGCGGCACGCCGAGATTGCGATGGACGTCCACCGCCAGCGCCTTGAGCGGCGAGACGTAGAGCGTGTGCAGGCCTTCCCCGGGCCGCGCGGCCAGCTCGACGAGGCTGGGCAGGAAGCCGGCCAGCGTCTTGCCACCGCCGGTCGGCGCGACGAGGAGCGCCGAGCGGCCGTCGCGCGCCGCGCGGAGCAGCGCCAGCTGGTGGGCGTGCGGCGCCCAGCCGCGCGCCGCGAACCAGCGCGCGAACGCCTCCGGAAGCAGCTCGTCGCCGGTGGTCTCCGCCATGCGCCGCCAACATAGGCCGCGCGTGGCCGCTTGCATCGCCCGGCGCGCGGCCCATCCTCTGTCTTCCCCTCCCGAGGACTCGCATGCGCGCGGAAGACTGGATCCGCCCGACGCCCCAGGGCCTGCATGTCGGGCCGGGGGACTTCTACATCGACCCCGTGCGCCCGGCGGCGCGCGCCGTCGTCACGCATGGCCATGGCGACCATGCGCGCCCGGGTGGCGGCGACGTGCTGGCGACGGCAGGCACGCTCGCGATCATGCGCGCGCGCTTCGGCGACGCCGCGGGACAGCGGATGCAGGCCGCCGCCTATGGCGAGGAGGTCCGCATCGGCGACGTGCGCGTCCGGCTCGCCCCGGCCGGCCACGTGCTCGGCTCCGCCCAGGTCGTGCTCGAGCACGCAGGCACGCGCGTCGTGGTCTCCGGCGACTACAAGCGCCGCCGCGATCCCACCTGCCCGCCCTTCGAGCCGCAGCGCTGCGACGTCTTCGTCACCGAGGCGACCTTCGGGCTGCCGGTCTTCGTCCATCCCGACGATGGCGGCGAGGTCGCGCGGCTGCTCGCCTCGGTCGCGCGCAATCCCGAGCGCGCGCATCTCGTCGGCGTCTACGCGCTCGGCAAGTGCCAGCGCGTCATCCGCCTGCTGCGCGAGGCGGGATGGGACGCGCCGCTCTTCCTGCACGGCGCGCTGCAGCCGCTCTGCGCGCTCTACGAGCAGCTCGGCGTCCCGCTCGGCGCGCTGCGGCCCGTCGCCGGCGCGCGGCGCGAGGAGCTCGCGGGCGCGATCGTGCTCGCGCCGCCCTCGGCGCTCGCGGATCGCTGGTCGCGGCGCCTGCCCGATCCCGTCGCGGTCGCCGCCTCGGGATGGATGCGCATCCGCCAGCGCGCGCGCCAGCACGGCGTGGAGCTGCCACTCGTCGTCTCCGACCACGCAGACTGGCCCGAGCTGCTGCGCACCTTCGAGGAGGTCGACGCGCCAGAGATCTGGGTGACCCACGGGCAGGAGGACGCGCTCGTCCATGCCGCCGGGCTCGCGGGGCGCCGCGCGCGGGCGCTGCGGCTGGTCGGCCTCGGCGAGGAGGACACGTGAACCGCTTCGCGCGCCTGCTCGACGACCTCGTGCTCTCGCCCTCGCGCGGCGGCAAGCTGCGCCTGCTCGCGGCGCATTTCCGCGAGGTGCCCGACCCCGACCGCGGCTGGGCGCTGGCCGCGCTCACCGGCGCGCTCGACTTCCGCCACGCGACGCCCGCGGTGGTGCGCAGGCTCGCCGCGAGCCGCATCGACCCCGTGCTCTTCGCGCTCTCGCACGACTATGTCGGCGACCTCGCGGAGACGGTCGCCCTGACCTGGCCCGCCGCCGCGGAGCCCGACCCGCCTTCGGTCGACGAGATCGTGCGCGCGCTCGCCGCCGCCGCGCGCGCGGACGTGCCGGGCCTGCTCGCGGGCTGGCTCGACCGGCTCGACGCCGCAGGCCGCTGGGCGCTGCTCAAGCTCGTCACGGGCGCGCTGCGCGTCGGCGTCTCGGGCCGGCTCGCGCGCACCGCGCTCGCCGAGCTCGGCGCGGTCGAGCTCGCGCGCATCGAGGAGGCCTGGCATGCGCTGGAGCCGCCCTACGAGGGGCTCTTCGCGTGGCTGGAGGGCCGCGGGCCCGCCCCCGCGGCCGCCGGGCCGCTCGCCTTCCGCCCGGTGATGCTCGCGCACCCGCTCGAGGACGCGGACCGCGACGGCCTCGACCCCGCGCTGCTCGCCGCGGAATGGAAATGGGATGGCGCGCGCATCCAGCTCTGCGGCGACGGCGCCACGACGCGGCTGCATTCGCGCACGGGCGACGACATCGGCGCCGCCTTCCCGGAGATACGCGACGGCTTCGGGCTGCGCGCCGTCCTCGACGGCGAGCTCCTCGCCGGGCGGCCGGGCGCGCCCGGCACGTTCAACGCGCTGCAGCAGCGGCTCAACCGCAAGGCGCCGACGCGACGCCTGCTCGAGGCGAATCCCGTCTTCGTGCGCCTCTACGACATCCTCCTCGACGGGGACGAGGACCTGCGCGCCCTGCCCTTCGCCGCGCGCCGCGCGCGGCTCGAGGCCTGGCACGCGCGCCATGTCGCGGGCACGGCGCGCGCGGCCATCCTCGACCTGTCGGCGACGCTGCCCTTCTCCGGCTGGGACGAACTCGCCACGCTGCGCGCGTCCGCCGCCGCGCAGGGCGCCGAGGGGCTGATGCTCAAGCGCCTCGACTCCCCCTATCTCGGCGGCAGGCCGCGCGGGCCCTGGTTCAAGTGGAAGCGCGACCCGATGCGCGTCGACGCAGTTCTGCTCTACGCGCAGCGCGGCCACGGCCGCCGCTCGTCGTTCTATTCCGACTTCACCTTCGGCTGCTGGGGCGCCGGGGGCGAGCTGGTCCCCGTCGGCAAGGCCTATTTCGGCTTCACCGACGAGGAGCTCGCGCGGCTGGACCGCTGGGTGCGCGCCCATGCCGTCGACCGCTTCGGCCCGGTGCTCGTGGTCGAGCGCGCGCTGGTCTGCGAGCTCGCCTTCGACGCCGTGCAGATCTCCAGCCGCCACAAGTCGGGCGTCGCGCTGCGCTTCCCGCGCATCGAGCGCATCCGCTGGGACAAGCCGGCCGCCGAGGCCGACCGGGTCGAGGCCCTCGCCGCCCTGGCGGGCACCGGGCAGGGCTAACACCGCGTTAACTATCCCGTGCCTAGGGTCGCGCTTTCCCCGGGGGAGAAGGCTCGGCACGCATGGCCGCGGTCTGGAACGTCATCGAGCGAGGGATCGCGCTGCTGCGCGGCGGTGCACCGCGCCCGCCGGCACGGCCATCCGCAGGGGACAGCCCCCTGGCCCCGGAGGCAGCGGCCGCGCTCGAGCTGCTCGACACCGGCCTCGCCATCCTCGACCGCGACCGCGCCATCGCCTTCGCCAACCGGCGCTTCGCCGAGGTGCTGCGCCTGCCGGCCACCCTCGCGCGCCCCGGCCGCCACCTGTCCGACGTCGTCGCGCATTGCGCGTCGCGCGGCGACTTCGCCGACACGCGCGGCGAGGCGGCGCTCGAGCGGCTCCTCGTCGCGCCGACCGCATTCGACCCCATGACCGAGGAGCGACGCGGCAGCGATGGCGGCACGCTGCGCATCGAGGCCTCCGCCCTGCCTGGCGGCGGCGCCATGCTGGTCGTGTCGGACCGCTCGCGCCAGCGCCGCGCCGAGGACGAGCTCGCGGCGGGCCGCGAGCTGGTCGCGCTGCGCGGGCGCGTGGAGCGACAGCGCGTTGCGATCGACGAGGAGCGCGCCCGCGCGGTGCGCGCTGATTCCTCGAAGACCGACTTCCTCGCCACCGTCAGCCACGAGATCCGCACGCCGATGAACGGCATCATCGGCATGAACGCGCTGCTGCTCGAGACGCCGCTCGCCGACGAGCAGCGCCAGTTCGCCGAGGCCGTGCGCGAGAGCGCGGAGAGCCTCCTCGCGCTGGTCAACGACGTGCTCGACGTCGCCAAGCTCGAGTCCGGGCGCATCGACATCGAGACGATCGACTTCGGCCTCGCCGACGTGGTGGAGAGCGCAATCGAGCTGCTCGCGCCGCGCGCGCACCGCAAGGGCCTCGACCTCGGCGTCTACATCCATCCCGCCGCCCAGCTCGACCTGCGGGGCGACCCGACGCGGCTGCGCCAGGTCCTGCTCAACCTCGTCTCGAACGCGATCAAGTTCACCGAGCGCGGTTCCATCGAGGTGGACGTGCGCGCGCATCGCGGCGAGCAGGGCAAGGTGAAGCTGCGCATCGCCGTGACCGACACCGGCATCGGCATCCCCGCCGAGGCGCATGGCCGCATCTTCGAGAAGTTCGCGCAGGCCGACAGCAGCATCACGCGGCGCTATGGCGGCACGGGCCTCGGCCTGTCCATCTGCCGCCAGTTCGTCGAGATGCTCGGCGGCGAGATCGGCGTCGAGAGCGAGCCGGAGCGCGGTTCGACCGTCTGGTTCACCCTGCCGCTGGAGCTGGCAAGCCGCGCCGTCCCCGACCGCGCGGCCGCCCTGCGCGCGCTGGCCGGGCTGCGCGCGCTCGTCGTCGACGACGCCGAGATGAACCGCCGCATCCTGCGCCGCCACCTCGAGGCGCTCGGCGTGCGCGTCTCCGAGGCCGTCGACGCGATCGACGCCATCGCCGCGATCGAGGCGGAGCGCTTCGACCTGGTCGTCGTCGACGAGCAGGTCGCCGCGCGGCCCGGCCGCGGCGGCATCGACCGGCTGCGCGAGGCGGCGCGCGCGCACGCGCCGCGCATGGTCCTCGCATCCTCCATCGGCGCGCTGCGCCCGCCCGGCGGCGAGAACGACCCGCGCCGCGGCTGCGACGCCATCCTCGGCAAGCCCGTGCGCCTGCACTCCGT
>CANMWW010000221.1 GCA_947500965.1 Alphaproteobacteria bacterium | reverse complement strand
GATCGGGATCGGCGAGGCGCCGTCCATAGGCGGCGACCACGTCGGCGCGCTCGTGCGGGTCCAGCAGGCCGACGAATTCCTCCCAGTACTCGGGGAAGATGCGGCGCACGCCGCGCATCCACCAGTCGATGTCGCGCCGGCGCGCCAGCCAGATGCCGCGCAGGACCAGCCCGGCGCAGGCGCCGGGATGCGCGGCGGCATAGGCGAGCCCCAGCGTCGAGCCCCAGGAACCGCCGAACACGACCCAGCGAGCGATCCCGAGGCGCAGGCGCAGGACCTCGATGTCGGCGACCAGGTGCTGCGTCGTGTTGGCGACCAGCGACCCCGAGGGCGTCGAGCGGCCGGCGCCGCGCTGGTCGAGGAGCACGATGCGCCAGACGAGCGGGTCGAAGAAGCGGCGATGCTCGGGCTTGCATCCGCTGCCGGGGCCGCCATGCAGGAACAGGACGGGGCGGCCCTGCGGGTTGCCGGAGACCTCGTAGTGAAGCTCGTGGCCGTCCCCGACCGCGAGCCGGCCATGCAGGTGAGGCTCGATCAGCGGGTGGAGATCGCGGACCGCCATCGCCTGCGTATCGCTCATGGGCGCCTTCCTCCTGTGCCCGGTGGGCGCACGACGCCCTTACTTGCGCGGCGCGGGATCGCGCGCGGGCCAGGGCGCCGGCGGGCGCAGCGGGAGAACACACGCCATCCGGCTTCACATGGCAAGAAAGACCAGCGCGAAAAACCTGTCGAAGAGCGATTTCCCATGGGCGGACCATTTGCCTTGCCGGACTGGTGACCCCGAGACAGGGCCTTGCGCCCCGAAGCGGAAGATACGGGCGGTCGGACAGGTCGAAGAAGCGCCAATCGACCGACCGGCCATTCCCGCCGGCCGCGCGGGCCCAGTGAAAGCGCGGCGGCTGGACTCTGCGGCGGCCTTGATACAGCCTCTCGGTATCAATCCGGTCGCGGGCGCCTTTGGGCGTTCCCCGCGTGAGGGCCGGGCAAAAAAAGGGAGGACACGACCATGACCGATACCAGATCGCGCCGTCGCTTCGTGCTCGACGCGGCCGCCGGCACCGCCGCCGTCGCCGCCATCGGCGCCCCGGCCATCAGCAAGGCCCAGTCCGACGTCATCCGGATCGGCCACCTGACGCCGCGCACCGGCTTCCTCGGCCCGCTCGGCGAATATGCGGTCCAGGCCGTGGATCTCGCGGTGGACGAGATCAATGCCGCGGGCGGCGTACTCGGCCGCCGCATCGAGGCGCTCAAGGAGGACTCGGTCAATCCGCAGACCGCCTCGACCAAGGCCGAGCGCATGATCGAGCGCGACCGCGTGGCCTGCATCGTCGGCGAGATCTCCTCGGCCTCGTGCCTGACCATCGCGCAGGTGGCGCAGCGCACACGCAACCTGTTCATCAACACCGGCGGCAATTCCGACGCGCTGCGCGGCAGCAACTGCAACCGCTACATGTTCCACGTCGAGAGCCAGAACTCGATGTACGTGAAGACCGTGGGACGCGCGCTGCTCGCGCAGAACATGGTCAAGGGCAAGCGCTGGTACTCTCTGACCGCCGACTACGCCTTCGGCCATGACCTGCTCAAGGTCGCCAAGCGCTTCATGGAGCAGAACGGCGGGCAGTTCGCGGCCGACGAGCTGGTGCCGACCGATTTCTCCGACTTCTCGACCATGCTGACGAAGATACGCAGCGCCCGGCCCGACATGGTGGTCTCCAACCTCGCCGGCGTGCAGATCACCAACTTCCTCAAGCAGTACGCGGAATTCGGCCTGACCTTCCCGGTCGCCGGCTTCGGCTTCGACACCGCGGTCGCCTGGGGCGCGGGCAGCGGCAACTTCTTCGGCACCTGGCCGCTGGTCTGGCACCACCTGATCGACACGCCGGGCTCCAAGCGCTTCGTGCAGGCCTTCACCGCGCGCTACCGCCGCCCGCCCGAGAACCAGGCCTGGGGTGACTACGTGGCGATGAAGATCCTCGCCCAGTCGATGAACGAAATCCGCTCGACCGAGGCGGTCAAGCTGATCGAGCACTGGGAACGCGAGCCGAAATTCGACGTGCTCAAGACCCGCGAGGGCTATTTCCGCAAATACGACCACCAGCTCATGCACGAGATGTACGCGGTCGAGGCCCTCAAGGCGAACGAGATCAGGAACCAGTGGGACATCTACAAGCCCAGCGCACCGACGCCAGCGCCGAGCGAACCGCTCGAGGCGATCGCGTCGACCCCGGAGGAAAACACCTGCACGATGGGCACCTGACCTCGTGATCCGGAGCCGGCGGCGGGACGGCATCGTCGCCCCGCCGCCGCGCGCCGGAGCGCGTCCCAAGGACACCCGCGCGTGACCGTTTCCCTCATCCTCCAGCAGGTCCTCAACGGCCTGCTCGACGGCGTCTACTACCTGCTGATCGCGCTCGGCCTGTCGCTGATCTTCTCGCTCGGCGGCATCGTCAACCTCGCCCATGGCGCGTTCTTCGCGATGGGTGCCTACCTGACGATCGTGCTGACGCCGCATGTCGGCTTCGGCGGCGCCTTCGTCGGCTCGCCGGTGGCGGTCGCGCTGTTCGGCATGCTGATCGAGCGCTTCCTGTTCCGGCGCTTCTACCGATCGGACCCGATCCTGTCGCTGCTGCTCACCTTCGGGCTCGCGATGGTGGCCGAGCAGACGCTGCGCATGGTCTTCGGCGCGGCACCGCTGCCCTATTCGATCCCGCAGGCGCTGCGCGGGCAGATCTTCATCGGCGACTTCGTCTACTCGCGCTACCGCGGCATCCTGCTGCTGGTCGCCGTCGCCTGCATCGTCGGCATCTGGCTGCTGCTCAACCGTACCGCCTTCGGCCGCGTCGTGCGCGCCGGCGTCCAGAACCCGGACATGGTCGCGGCGCTGGGCATCTCGCTGCAGCCCTACATGTCGGCCGTCGCCGCGCTCGGCATCGGCCTCGCCGGGCTCGCGGGCGTTCTGCTCGCGCCGATCTACTCGGTCCATCCCGCCATGGGCCAGGAGATCATCACCCCTGCCTTCGTCGTCGTCGTCATCGGCGGCCTCGGCTCGTTCCGCGGCGTCGTCGTGGCGGCGATCCTGGTCGGCCTCGTGAAGGGCCTGATCGTCGCGGCCGGCTACGCCCAGATGTCGACGGCCGCCATCTACCTGCTGATGCTGCTCGTGCTGCTGTTCCGCCCGCGCGGACTGTTCGGCGAGCGCATCCAGCGCTTCGAGTGAGCCGGATGACGCCGTCGCGCCTCCCCCTCGCTATCGCCGCCGCGGCACTTCTCTGCCTGCCCTTCGCGATGCTGTCTCTCGGGCTGACCGTGACCTCGGCCACTGAGGTGGTGATCTACGCGATCGCCTGCATGGCGCTGAACGTCCTGGTCGGCCATACCGGCCTGGTGTCCTTCGGCCACGGCGCCTGGTTCGGGCTCGGCGCCTATGCGGCCGGCCTCGCGCAGCGGCATCTCTTCCCGGGCGACGCGGTGCTGCCCTTCCTCGCCGGAGCGGCCATCGTCGCCGTCGCAGCGGCGCTGTTCGGCGCACTGATCCTGCGCCGGCGTGGCGTCTATTTCTCGCTGCTCACGCTGGCGCTGTCGGCGATGCTCTACGCCGTCGCCTTTCGCTGGACGACGGTCACCGGCGGCGAGGATGGCCTCGGCGGCATCGTCCGGCCGCGCCTTTTCGGCATCGACTTCGAATCGTCCCAGCCCTTCTACGCGCTGGTCGCCGCGATCGGCCTCGCCGTCGTCTACCTGCTGTGGCGCCTCCACAACTCTCCGGTCGGCTCGGTGCTGGTCGCGATCCGCGAGAACGAGCAGCGCGCGCGCTTCGTCGGCTATCCGACCGACCGCTACAAGCTGATCGCCTTCGTGCTGTCGGCCACGCTCACCGGCGTCGCCGGCATGCTGCTGCTGTTCAACAACCGCATGACGTCGGCCGAGCCGATCTCGGTCGTGTTCTCGGGCGAGCTGCTGGCGATGGTCGTGATCGGCGGCATGCGCTCCTTCCTCGGCCCGGCGCTCGGGGCGCTGTTCTTCGTGATCTTCCGCGACTACCTCTCGAGCATGACGGCGAACTGGCTGTTCTTCTTCGGCCTGCTCTTCGTCCTGTTCATCGTCTTCTCCCCGACCGGGCTCGTCGGAGTCTACGAGCGGCTGACCGCGCCGCTGCGCCGCTTCGCCGCCGAGGGTGCCGCGATGGCGGCACGGAGGGTGGCGCGCGAGCCCCTGCCCGCATTCCTGCGGGCGCGCGCCAGCGTCGACGAGGCGCTGCTGGTGGCGCGCGGCCTGGTGAAGAGCTTCGGCGGCGTGCGCGCCGTGCGCGGCGTCGATTTCGCGGTACGCGGCCGCACGCTGCATGCCCTCATCGGTCCCAACGGCGCGGGCAAGACGACGGCCTTCAACCTGGTCTCGGGGATGTTCGCGCCCGATGCCGGGCAGGTCACCCTGGCCGGCCGTCCGATCGCCGGGCTGGCACCCGAGGACGCGGTCGCGGCGGGCATCGGGCGCTCGTTCCAGATCACCAACCTGTTCCCCGGCCTGAGCGTGGAGGAGAACATCCGCCTCGCCGTCCAGGCGCGACATCCCGGACGCTTCGGCGTCTGGCGCGCCGCGCACGCCGCCGGGCAGGTGAATGCCGAGACCGCCGAACTGATCCGGTATCTCGGCGTCTCGGGGATGGAGAAGGCAGAGGCCGGCGCGCTCTCCTATGGCGGCCAGCGGCTGCTCGACATGGGGGTCGCGCTGGCGACGGGCCCGCGCATCCTGCTTCTCGACGAACCGCTCGCCGGCCTCGCCGCGGCCGAGCGCGAGCGCATCGGTGCGCTGGTCAAGGAATTGTCGGCCGACCTGCCGGTGCTGATGGTCGAGCACGACATCGACCGCGTCTTCCGCCTCGCCG
>CANMWW010000220.1 GCA_947500965.1 Alphaproteobacteria bacterium | reverse complement strand
GGCCTCGATGCTGATGCAGCGGATCGGCCGGCGCGCCGGCTTCTCGATCGGCGCGGTCGCGGGCCTCCTGGGCACGCTACTCTGCGTCCACGCGATCGTCGTCGGCTCGTTCTGGCTCTTCTGCGCCGGGACCTTCGTGAACGGCATCTACAACGGCTTCGCGACGTTCTACCGTTTCGCGGCCGCCGACGGGGCGCGCCCGGAATGGAAGAGCCGGGCGATCAGCTACGTGCTGGCCGGCGGTGTCCTGGCCGCGGTCCTCGGGCCCGAGATGGCCAAGCGGACGACCGACCTGATGTCGCCCTACACCTTCGCGGGGTCCTTCGCGGCGCTCGCGGCGACGTCGGTGGTCGCGTTCTTCCTGATCCAGTTCCTGCGCATCCCCCAGGCGCGCGCCGAGCGTGGCGAGGCCGCCGCGCGGCCGCTGGCCGAGATCGCCGCCCAGCCCGTCTTCCTGGTGGCCGTGTCGAGCGCGATGATCGCCTATGGGGTCATGAACTTCGTCATGACCGTGACTCCGCTGGCCATGAACCTCTGCGGCTTCGGCCACTCCGACTCGGCGACGGTGATCCAGTGGCACGCGCTGGCGATGTTCGTGCCGTCCTTCTTCACGGGCGACCTGATCCGCCGGTTCGGGGTCGCCAACGTGATGCGCACCGGGGCCCTGCTCATGCTCGCCTGCATCGGGGTGAACATGACGGGGCAGGGCTACGTCCAGTTCTTCGCGGCGCTGCTGCTGCTCGGGCTCGGGTGGAACTTCCTGTTCGTCGGCGGCACCACGCTGGTGACGGAAAGCTACAGGCCAGCCGAAAGGGCGCGCGTGCAGGCCCTCAACGACCTGCTGGTCTTCGGCACCGTCGCCGCGACCGCCATGTCGTCCGGCGTCGTCCACGGATATGCCGGCTGGACCTGGATCAACCTTGCGTGCATCCCCTTCCTGGCGGCGTCCCTGCTGGCGGTCACGTGGCTCGCCGCCAGGCGCGCGGCGGCCCCGGCCGCATGAAGTGCCCCGGCCGCCTTGCGATGCCCGGGGGCTTTGCGTATGTTCCGCGCCGTTTTTCGGCAAAGGGCCGGTTAACCGGCCTGTCCCAGTTCAATAAATCGTCGAGGCAGTCCCCATGACAATGGCGTTCTGGATAACCATCGCGTGCGGCGTCCTGTCGCTCGTCTACGGCTTCTGGGCCTATGGCCAGGTCATGGCCGCCCCGGCGGGCAATGACCGCATGCGCGCCATCGCCGCGGCCGTTCAGGAGGGCGCCCAGGCGTACCTGAACCGCCAGTACCGCACGATCGCGATCGTCGGCGCGGCGGTGTTCGTGCTGCTCCTCGCGATCCTCGGCCTGCACGTGGCCATCGGCTTCGCGATCGGCGCGGTGCTGTCGGGCGCGGCGGGCTACATCGGCATGAACGTCTCGGTGCGCGCCAACGTGCGCACCGCGGAGGCGGCGACCAAGGGCCTGCAACCGGCCCTCGACATCGCCTTCCGCGCGGGCGCGATCACCGGCATGCTGGTGGTCGGTCTCGGCCTGCTGGGCCTCGCGGTCTACTACGGCATCCTGCTCGGCTGGAAGGGCAGCGACATGACCACGCTGATCCAGGCGCTGGTCGCCCTGTCCTTCGGCGCGTCACTCATCTCGATCTTCGCGCGACTCGGTGGCGGCATCTTCACCAAGGGCGCCGACGTCGGCGCCGACCTCGTCGGCAAGGTCGAGGCGAACATCCCCGAGGACGACCCCCGCAACCCGGCGGTCATCGCGGACAACGTCGGCGACAACGTCGGCGACTGCGCCGGCATGGCCGCCGACCTGTTCGAGACCTACGCGGTCACGATCGTCGGCACGATGCTGCTCGCCGGCGTGTTCTTCATGGGCAAGGACCAGGCCGCGGCCCAGTCCACGCTGATGATGTTCCCGCTGCTGCTCTGCGGCGTCTGCATCCCGGCGTCGATCGTCGGCACGTTCTTCGTCAAGCTCGACGCCAGCAACGACATCATGAAGGCCCTCTACAAGGGCCTGGTGGTGACGGCGCTGATCTCCGTCGCGCTCATCGCGGCGACCACGCACCTGTTCCTCGGCTTCGGCACGGTGTTCAAGTCGGGCTCGGTCGTCTTCTCCGGCGGCGGCCTGTTCGTCTGCGCGATGATCGGCCTCGCCGTGACGGGCCTGCTCGTGTGGATCACCGAGTACTACACCGGCACCGGCTACCGCCCGGTGCGCTCGATCGCCGAGGCCTCCACGACCGGCCACGGCACGAACGTGATCAAGGGCCTCGCGATCTCGATGGAGGCGACGGCGCTGCCCGTGGTCGTCATCTCCGCGGCGATCATCGCCGCCTACCTTATCGCCGGCCTCTACGGCATCTCGATCGCCGCGACCACGATGCTCGCGCTGGCCGGGATGATCGTGGCGCTCGACGCCTACGGCCCCGTCACCGACAACGCCGGCGGCATCGCCGAGATGGCTGGCCTGCCGAAGGAGATCCGCAAGAACACGGATGCCCTCGACGCGGTCGGCAACACGACGAAGGCCGTCACCAAGGGCTACGCGATCGGCTCCGCCGGCCTCGCGTCCCTGGTGCTGTTCGCTGCCTACATCGAGGACCTGAAGCACTACTTCCCGAACCTGAAGGTGCAGTTCGCCCTGCAGGATCCGTACGTGGTGATCGGCCTCTTCCTCGGTGGCGCGCTTCCCTACCTGTTCGGCGCCATGGGCATGACCGCCGTCGGCCGCGCGGCCGGCTCGGTCGTGGTCGAGGTCCGCCGCCAGTTCAAGGAGATCAAGGGCATCATGGAGGGCACGGCCAAGCCGGACTACGGCCGCGCCGTCGACCTGCTGACCCAGGCCGCGATCAAGGAGATGATCATACCGTCGCTGCTTCCCGTGGCCGCGCCGATCGTCCTCTACTTCGTCATCCGCGTGGTCGGCGGGCAGGAGGCTGCGTTCAGCGCGCTCGGTGCCATGCTGCTCGGCACGATCGTGACCGGCCTCTTCGTCGCCATCTCGATGACCTCGGGCGGCGGCGCCTGGGACAACGCCAAGAAGTACATCGAGGAAGGCCACTACGGCGGCAAGGGCTCCGACGCCCACAAGGCCGCGGTGACCGGCGACACGGTCGGCGATCCGTACAAGGACACCGCTGGCCCGGCCGTCAACCCGATGATCAAGATCATCAACATCGTGGCCCTGCTGCTCCTGGCGATGCTTGCCAAGGGCGGCTGACGCGGGGAAGGGCGGGTCGCGAGGCCCGCCCGCCGCAAAGGAAAAGGCCCCGGGGGCGCAAGCCTCCGGGGCCTTTTTCCATCCGGGCGACGCGTGCTCGCCGGCGCGCGGCTACCTGCGCATCGTTCCCGGCGGCGGGGACTGCGACCCGCCGGGGACATAGGCTCCCTTGCCCGCGCCGCGATTGAACTTCCCGACGTTCCCGAGCAGTTGCTCGAGGAAGGACAGTTCCTTCCCGGGCGAGGGGGTGACCCGCGCCACGTGCTGGACGACCTTCCCGTCCGCGAACTCGAGTCGCTGGACGTTGGAGACGCTGCCCGTCTCGTCGAAGTTGATCGCCACGACCTTCTGCTCGAGGACCTTCGGCTCGAGGAACGCGTAGGTCTCCGTGCGCCGGCTGATGTAGAGCCACGTCTCGTCGCCGAAGATCCCGATCGTCGAGGGCGTGCCGAGCAACTCGCGCACGTCCTCCTTCTTCTGCTGGCCGACCTTGATCTGGGAGAGGTTCTCGTCGTCGGGAACGAAGCCCCTGACGTCTATCGTGGACTGGCAGGCGCCGAGCGCCGCGGCCAGCGCCGCGGCGACCAGGGCTGGCGCGCGCCGGCGCGCGCCGGGAATGGTTGATCGGGGGTATCCGGCCATGGCACGCCTCTCGTCGCTGTCCCGGATCGGGCTTGCGGCAGGGGTCGCGGCGCCACTGGAACGCGCCGCGTGCGCCGCTAGATGCACCTGCATGCCTGCACTGTCACTCGGTCGAGGTCCATGAAGCTTCCCGCATCCATAGCACGCTGGTTTGGCGGCGATCGCGCCCGCGAAGAGGCCGAGGCGATCTACGCGGCGGTCAGCGCGCAGGCGCGCCGGCCCGAGCCGTTCAGCGAACTCGGCGTGCCCGACAGCCTGGACGGACGCTTCGACGCCCTTTGCCTGCACATGTTCCTCGTGGTGCGCCGGCTCTCGCGGGAGGGCGAGCGCGGGGCCGGGCTCGCCCATGGCCTCTACGATTCGATGTTCGCCGACATGGACCGGACCCTGCGGGAGATGGGCGTCGGCGACCTCGGCATCGGCAAGCGCGTGACGCAGATGGCGGAGGGCCTCATGGGACGGATCAAGGCGTATGGCGACGCGCTCGATGGCGGGCAGGAGCAGCTGCTCGCGGCCATCGGCCGCAACCTCTTCGCCGGGTCGCCCGCCGCGAACCCGCGCGCCGTGGAGCGCGTGGCGGCCTACCTGCGCGCCTGCGACGGCTCGCTCGCCGCGCAGGACCTCGACGCGCTGCTGGCCGAGGGCCCGCGCTTCGCCGACTGGGCGGCACTGTCGTGACCCGGGGCGAGGGCGATGCGCCGGCCGAGTTCCCGAGGCCGCTTGTCGCCGACGAGCGCCGCGGGCGCGTGCGTTTCGCCATCGAGGCCGGCGATGCCGAGCGCGCGGCGCTCGCCCGCCGGTTCGCGCTGCCGTCGATAGGCAGGCTGGCCTGCTCCGGGACGCTCTCCCCGGCCGCCGGGGACCGGTGGCGGCTCAGGGCCCGGCTCGATGCGGCGGTCACGCAGCTATGCGTCGTCTCGCTCGAGCCCTTCGAGGCCCGGGTCGAGGAGGAGTTCGAGATCGAGTTCGTCCCTGCCGATGGCGAGGACGGTGACGAGGACGAGCTGGACATCGGCGCCGAGGATGC
>CANMWW010000219.1 GCA_947500965.1 Alphaproteobacteria bacterium | reverse complement strand
GCGACGGCCAGGCTCGCGGAGTCGCCCTTGGGCCGCGCCTCGGCGATCGTCCTGCCGGTGACCTGGTAGTGGACCATCTCCGCGACGTTCGTCGCATGGTCGCCGATGCGCTCGATGTTCTTGGCGATGAAGAGCAGGTGCGTGGAGGGCGTGATGTTGCGCGGGTCCTCCATCATGTGGGTGATGAGCTCGCGGAACAGCGAGTCGTGCATCGCGTCGAGCTCCTCGTCGCGGTTCCACACCGCCATCGCCTTGTCGACGTCGCGGTGGACGAAGGCGTCGAGGACCTGCTGGACCATCTCCTGCACCACGCGGCCCATGCGCGGCACGGCGTGCGCGGGCGTCACCGGCGCCATCTGCGACAGCGCGATCGAGCGCTTGGCGACGTTCTTCGCGTAGTCGGCCATGCGCTCGAGGTCGGCGGCCATGCGGATCGAGCCGACGATCAGCCGCAGGTCCGTGGCGACGGGCTGGCGCAGCGCGAGCATCTGCACCGCCAGCTCGTCGATCGTCCGCTCCATCTCGTCGATCCGGCGGTCGCCGTCGACCGTCGCCATCGCGAGGTCCGGGTCGCGGCGCACCAGGGCCTGGATCGAGGACGCGATCTGGGATTCGACGAGACCGCCCATGCGCACGAGCGTGTCGCGCAGCCTGTGCAGCTGCTCGTCGAAGGACTTCACGGAATGGGTGCTTGCCATGCCTCTTCCTCCCTGGCCCGGCGTCAGCCGAACCGGCCGGTGATGTAGTCCTGGGTGCGCTCGAGCCGCGGGTTCGTGAAGACGGTGTCGGTCGCGCCGTACTCGACCAGGCGACCCAGGTACATGAAGGCCGTGTTGTCCGAGACGCGCGCCGCCTGCTGCATCGAGTGCGTGACGATCATGATCGTGTAGCGGCCCTTGAGCTCGTCGATCAGCTCCTCGATCTTCGCCGTCGCGATCGGGTCGAGCGCCGAGCAGGGCTCGTCCATCAGCAGCACCTCGGGGTTCGCCGCGATGGCGCGCGCGATGCAGAGGCGCTGCTGCTGGCCGCCCGACAGCCCGAGCGCGGATTCGCCCAGCCGGTCCTTCGCCTCGTCCCACAGGGCCGCGCCGCGCAACGCGCCCTCGCAGGCCTCGTCGAGGGCCGCCTTGTCGCGGATGCCGTCGATGCGCAGGGGGTACACGACGTTCTCGTAGATCGACATCGGGAAGGGATTCGGCTTCTGGAACACCATGCCCATGCGCTTGCGCAGCGCGATCACGTCGACGCCGGGCGCGTAGATGTCCACGCCGTCGAGCTTCATCGAGCCGCTGATGCGCAGCCCGTCGATGAGGTCGTTCATGCGGTTCATGCAGCGCAGCAGGGTCGACTTGCCGCAGCCCGACGGGCCGATCAGCGACGTGACGAGGCCCTTCTGCACGTCGAGCGCGACGCCGAACAGCGCCTGCTTGGCGCCGTACCAGAGGTCGAAGCCCGCGACGCTGAAGTTGACGCCGAGCGCGCCCTCCCTCGGGTGGTAGACCGTGGGCTCCAGGTGCGGGTCGGTCGCGGCGCGCGCGGGGGCGGTGGCCATGCGTCTCGTCTCCTAGAACTGGCTGCCGGCGAAGCGGCGCTTCAGCCGGTTGCGCACCACGATCGCGGTCGCGTTCATGCCGGCGATCAGCGCGATGAGCAGCAGCGTCGTGACGAACACCATCGGCTTGCCGGCCTCGGAGTTCCGCGACTGGAACCCGACGTCGAAGATGTGGAAGCCGAGATGCATGAAGCTGCGCTCGAGGTGGACATAGGGGAAGAAGCCGTCGACCGGCAGCTCGGGCGCGAGCTTGACGACGCCCACGAGCATGAGCGGCGCCACCTCGCCCGCGCCGCGGGCCATCGCGAGGATGAGCCCCGTCATGATTCCTGGCATCGCGCGCGGCAGGACGATGTAGCGGATGGTCTGCCACTTCGAGGCGCCGCAGGCGAGCGAACCCTCGCGCATCGAGCGCGGCACGGCGGCCAGCGCCTCCTCCGTCGCGACGATCACCACCGGCACCGTGAGCAGCGCCAGGGTCAGCGAGGCCCAGAGCAGGCCTCCGGTCCCGAAGGTCGGGCTGGGCAGGCGCTCGGGGAAGAACATCCGGTCGATGGATCCGCCGAGGATGTAGGCGAAGAAGCCGAGGCCGAACACGCCGTAGACGATCGACGGCACGCCGGCGAGGTTGTTGACGGATATGCGCACGATCGAGACGAGCCGCCCCTGGCGCGCGTATTCGCGCAGGTACAGCGCGGTGATCACGCCGAACGGCGCGACGACGATCACCATCAGCAGCGTCATCGCCGCAGTGCCGAAGATCGCCGGCAGCACGCCGCCCTCGGTGTTCGCCTCGCGCGGCGAGTCGACGAGGAACTCCTTCCAGCGGGACAGGTACACGCCGAGCTTCCCGGCGAGGCCGAGCTCGTTGGCCGCGTAGAAGCGCACGACCTCCGACAGGCGGATCGTCTTCTCGCGCCCGCCGATCTCCGCGAGCGTGATCCGGTGGCGCGCGTCCTCCGCCTTCAGGCGCTGCGCCTCGGCGGCGAGCGCCTCGTAGTCGCGGCGCAGCGCGGCGGCGCGGGACTCGACCTCGCCGCGGATGGCGGCGGTGCGCGGCGACTCCTCGCCATGGGCGAGCACCGCGCGGCGCAGGCGCAGCCGGTCCTGCTCGGTCCGGTGGTTCACCTCGCCGATCGCCCCGTGCTCGATCTCGCGGATGCGCGTCCAGCGCGCGCGGGCCGCCGCGTGCGCCGCGTCGAGGCGCGCGCGGTCGAGGCGATCGCCGGGCAGCACCTCGCCGGCGAGGTCGACGGACGCGATCCGCCCGATGAAGGGGCCCCATTCGAGCCGCTCGACGAAGAAGAGCCCCGCCGGCGCCTCGGCCCGCGCCACCTCGAAGTCGGAGACCCAGCGGAAGTCCTCGTTGTAGATGTCGAAGTTCCCGGTGCGGTAGAGCGTGCGCGACGCGAAACCGAAGGCCGCGGCGATGCGCGCGCGATGCGCCGGGGGCAGCGCCTCGACCTGCGCGGCGGGCGGGCGGTAGTCCTCGCCGCGGAAGGGCTCGCCGGCGACGACCTGGCCGCTGGAAAGCGTGACCACCTCGACCTGGCGCGGCCAGAAGGTGACGATGCCGTTCCACGCCACCAGCAGCAGGAAGCCGAGGATCATCGTGCAGCCGAGCGCGAGCGCCCCGCCGAGCAGCCAGGTGGACGGCTCGCCGCGCGCGGCGAGGTCGGTGGTCCGGCGCGCGGGCGCGGCGCTCACAGCTGCACCGCGCGCTTGCGGAAGCGCTGCCGGATCACCTCCGCCAGCGTGTTGACGGCGAAGGTCATGACGAAGAGCGTGAGCGCGGCGAGGAAGAGCATGCGGTAGAGCGTCGAATCGCGCACGGCCTCGGGCAGCTCGACGGCGATGTTCGCCGACAGCGCGCGCAGGCCGTTGAACACGTTCCACTCCAGGATCGGCGTGTTGCCCGCGGCCATCACGACGATCATCGTCTCGCCGACCGCGCGGCCCATGCCGACCATGACCGCGGCGAAGACGCCGCTGGCCGCGGTGGGCAGGATCACGCGCGTGGCGGTCTGCCACTGCGTCGCGCCGCAGGCGAGCGACGCCGCGCGCAGGTGCTCGGGCACGGAGTTCAGCGCGTCCTCGGCGATGGTGTAGATGATCGGGATGACCGCGAAGCCCATCGCGAAGCCGACCACCAGCGTGTTGCGCTGGACGTAGGTGCCGACCACGCCGCCGCGCGGGTCGTGGCCGATCGCGCCGAGGAGCCAGGCGAGGATCGCCGCGAGAGCGCCCGCCGCGGCGATGGTCGCGAGCCAGCGCGCGGTGTCGACGAGGGCGGCGCGATGGCCGGCGCGCGCGCGGCCCTGGGCGAGTATCCAGCCCCCGAGGAAGGCGCGCGCGGCGGCGAAGACCGCGAGGTAGCAGGCGGGCATCAGCACGAGCCAGAGGAAGCCGAAGCCCGAGCCCGCGGTTCCGCTCGCCCAGGCCTTCAGGTCGCCCGCGAAGAAGAGCGCCTCGAAGGCCGGTCCCGCGGCGTGGCAGGCGGCGAGCGTCGCGAAGAGCACGGCGAACATCGCGGCCAGGCGCGGCACGCCCTGCAGGCGGATCGCCGCGTCGACGGGCAGGAGCTGCCAGGCATGGGCGGCGGCGACCAGCGCGAGCGGCAGGGCGACGAAGACCATGAGGACCGAGGCGATCCAGGTCTCCACCAGCGGCGCGAGGACCAGCGCGGCGATGAAGCCGAGCACGACGGAGGGCAGCGAGGCCATCATCTCCATCACCGGCTTGACCGTCGCGCGGATGCGTGTGTGGACGAACTCCGAGGTGTAGATCGCGGCGAGCAGCGCGACCGGGACCGCGAAGAGCAGCGCGTAGAACGTCGCCTTGAGCGTGCCGAAGACCAGCGGCACCAGGCTCAGCTTCGGCTCGAAGCTGTCGGTGCCCGCGGAGGACTGCCACGTGAAGCCCGGCGCGTCGTAGCCCTCGTACCAGGTCGGCCCGAAGATCGTGCCGATCGTCGTCTCCGGATGGGGTGCCGAGACCTTCCAGAACGTCGCCTTGCCGCGCGCATCGATGGCGAGGATGCCATCCTCGCGCGGGCTCAGCAGCACGGCCCTGTAGGCGCCGGGCTCGCCCTGCCCGGCGAGCCTGAGCACGACCTGCCGGCTGGTCGAGTGGCGCAGCCAGACCTCGCCGGCCGCGTCGGCCGTGACGAAGAGCTGGCTGCGCTGGCTGGGCGAGAAGGCCGCGACGGCGGCGCGGTGCGGCTCGAGGCGATGCGCGCGCACGAGCTGGAAGCCGTCGCGCGTCCCGGCGCCGGGCCGCTCGAGCCGGAAATACACGTCGACGCCACCATCCGTGCAGCCGACGACGAGCGACTGCTCGCCCAG
>CANMWW010000218.1 GCA_947500965.1 Alphaproteobacteria bacterium | reverse complement strand
CCTCGACCTGCTCGGCGAAGACCTCGACGGCCTCGTCCTCGGAGATCGGGCCGAGCGGCGCGAGCAGGTCCCCGGTCGGGCCGACCGAGCCGGCGACGACGACGGGGCGCCCGGCGGCGTCCGCGACCTCGCGCGCGAGCCGCGCGGCGAGGCGGTTGAGCTCGCGCGTGCGCCCCTCCAGCTGGTGGAGCATCAGCCGCCGGCGATTGGCGCCGAAGCTGTTGGTGAGGATGATGTCGGCGCCGGCCTCGACGAACTCGCGATGCAGGCCGGCGATGCGGTCGGCATGGATGTCGTTCCAGAGCTCGGGCGAGTCGCCGGAGACGAGGCCGCGCTCGAACAGGTTCGTGCCGGTGGCGCCATCGGCCAGGAGGACGCGGCGTTCGGCGAGGAGTCGGGCGAGCATGGGTGCGGCTCCGTCGGGTGGGTGGCGGCCGGTACTAGGACGGCCCGTGCGGGCGCGCAAGCCGCCGCGCGGCCAGCGCCAGCGCGGCGCCGGCGAGCGCCACGACGGCGGTCGGCGGCCCGAGCGCGGCGACGCCATGGGCCTCGATCAGCATGCCGCCGATCGCCGCGGCGGAGATCCAGCCGACGCTGGCGCAGGTGATGTTGAAGCCGAGCAGCGCGCCGCGCGTCTCGCGCGGGGCACCGCCGAGCACGGCCATCAGCGCGGGGCGGCCCAGCGCATTGACGAAGGAATAGACGAAGCCGAGCGCGATGCAGGCCGGCAGGCCGGGCTCCCAGGCGAAGAGCAGCAGCGCCAGCAGCGCCGTCCCCGCGCAGGACGCGGCGAAGGAGAGCGGCCGG
Organism: Alphaproteobacteria bacterium; assembly: GCA_947500965.1. GTDB lineage: Bacteria > Pseudomonadota > Alphaproteobacteria > CACIAM-22H2 > CACIAM-22H2 > CAIOSQ01. The sequence continues at coordinate 4,103 of CANMWW010000218.1, read as the reverse complement.
TCGGGCAGGCGGTCGGCGAGCGAGGACCCCACCGCGTTGCCGGCCAGGTTGCCCGCCGCCATCAGCGCCAACGGCAGGGTGAGGCCCGCGAGGTCGAGCCCGTAGCGCAGCTGGAGCATCGTCGCGAAGTAGACGGCCACCACGCCGAAGCAGACGCGCTCGGCCACGCCGGCCGCGAGCAGCAGGAGCAGGTCGCGGCCCGGCATGGCGCCGCGCCTCCAGGGCAGGCCCGACCCGCCCGCGGCGGCAGGCGGTGCGCCATCCCCGCGCAGCGCGAGCCAGAGCGCGGCGATCGCCGCGAGGTCCGTCGCCGCGACGGACGCCATCACGCCGCGCCAGCCGAGCAGGGTGCCGAGCCAGGCGGCGATGGGCACGCCCGCGACGAAGGCGAGGGACTGGCCGGTCATGATCCCGCCAAGCGCGCGGCCGCGCTGGCGCTCGCCGACCCTGTCGGAGACCGCGGCGAAGATGACGCCCATGTGCGCGCCGCCGCCGGCCCCGGCGACGAGGGTCCAGAAGGCGACGGCCCAGTAGCCGCCCGCCAGCGAGATCCCGGCCAGCCCCCCGACGAGCAGGCCATGCGCCAGGACGAGCATCGGCAGCCGGCCCAGCCTGTCGCTCGCGGCGCCCGCGAAGAGCGACGCGACGCCCCAGGCGAAGGCGGTCATCGAGAACAGGTTCGCGGTCGCCGTCAGGGAGGCGCCGAGGTCGCCCGACATGTCGAGCAGGAAGGGCGCGCGCACCATGCCCGAGCCGGTGACGAGGAAGGTCGCCGCGCAGGCCGAGAAGATCAGGAACAGGGGCAGGCGCGCCGAGGCCTCTGGCATCGCGGCAATCTCGCACGCGCCCGCGCGCGCGCCCAAGGCTTTCGCGCCAGCGCGCCAGAGGATCGGGGGATTCCCTCCATCGCAGGAATTCGCCTCGGCGCATTCCTGCCCAGGAGAGGTTCGCCGCGAAGCCTTGCACGCGGCGGCCGAGGCCCCATCTTCGGGCGCGGCCCGGGGCCTTCCCCCGGCGCGCCACCGGAGGACACGCCATGAAGATCCTGCTTCCCGTCGACGGCAGCCCGTTAACCGCGAAGATGCTCGCCTATATCGGCGCCCACGACGAGATGTTCGGAAAGGCGGACGAGTTCGTCCTGGTGCATGTGCGCTCCCCGGTGGCGCCGCGCGTGCGGCGCGCCGTCGGCAAGGAACTCGTCGACAAGCTGCACGCCGACGAGACGCAGGCCGCGACCAAGGGCGTGATGGCCTATTTCAAGCAGAAGGGCTGGTCGGCGCGCCTGGTGACGCGCGAGGGCATCCCCGGCGACGAGATCGCCTCGGTCGCGGAGAGCGGCAAGTTCGACCTCGTCGTCATGGGCTCGCACGGCCATGGCGCGATCGGCGCGCTGCTGATGGGCTCGACCGCGCAGCGCGTGCTGGCGCATTGCAGCACGCCGGTGCTGCTCATCCGACGCTGAAGGCGCGGCGCCGGCGGCTCAGGTCGCCGGCGTCTCCTCGTAGCGCGGCGAGCGCCAGGTCTCGGCGACGCCGCCAGACACCCATTCCTCGACCAGAGGATGGCGCCAGACCGCGTCGGCATAGGCGCGCGCGCCGGCGTCCAGCTCCGGCTCCCAGGTCATGAAACGGCAGACGATCGGCGCGTAGAACGCGTCGGCGATCGTGAACGCGGCGCCGAAGAGGAAGGGGCCGCCGGCGCCGAAGCGCGCGCGCGTCCCGGCCCAGAGCCCGGAGATGCGCGCGATGTCCGCCAGCGCGGCCGGCGTGCGGCCCTGCCCGGCCAGGCTGCGGCCGAGGTTGAAGTACATGGCCCGGCGCAGCTCGACGAAGCCGGAATGCATCTCCGCCGAGATGACGCGCGCATGCGCGCGCGCCGCGCGGTCCGCGGGCCACAGCCCCGGCGCGAGCTCGGCGCAGTATTCCGCGATCGCCATCGAGTCCCAGACGACATTGCCCGCGTGGTGCAGGCAGGGAACGCGGCCCGACGGCGACACGGCGCGGATGCGCGCCTGCGTCTCGGCGAGGTCGAGGGGGATCGTCACCTCGTCGAAGGACAGGCCGGCGAGGCGGCATGGCAGCCAGCCACGCATCGACCACGAGGAATAGCGCTTGTTGCCGATGTAGAGGATCGTCCCGCTCATGGCGCCGATGTAGCGCGCGCCGCCATCCCTTGGCAACGAACTCCCCGGCGGGGCAAGTTCGCGCTGTCCTCTCCAGCCGCACCGGAGCATTCCCATGGCATCGGCCGTCGTGACTTCCGCGCAGCGCGCGCGCCCGCTCCACCTCCTCGCCAGCGCCGCGCTCGGCGCGTGGAAGAAGAAGCTGCCGGCGGCGACGCGCGCCTGGCTGGACGCCTCGGGCTTCGCGGGCAAGCCCGGCGACCTCGTCCTCCTGCCCTCGCCCGGGGGCCGCGGCGCGGTCGGCGCGGTCTTCGTCTTCGCGGGCGACGGCTCGCCCGGCGATTTCTGGCGCCTCGCCAGCCTGCCGATGCGCCTGCCAGCCGCGGCGTGGAAGGTCGAGGGCGAGCTCGCGCCGGCGACGGCGACGCGCGCGGCCATCGCCTGGGGCGTCGGCGCCTACCAGTTCTCGCGCTACCGCAAGGCCGCGCGCGCGGCGGCGAGGCTCGTGATGCCCGCGGGCGCGGATCGCGCCGCCGTCCAGCGCTGCATCGAGGCCGACGGCTTCGTGCGCGACCTCGTCAACACGCCCGCCCAGGACATGGGGCCGGGCGAGCTCGCGGCGGCGGCGGTGGCGATGGCGGCCGAGCTCGGCATGGAGTCGCGCGTCGTCACCGGCGCCGACCTGCTCGCCGAGGGCCACCGCCTGATCCATGCCGTCGGGAGGGCCTCCTCGCGCCCGCCGCGCCTCGTGGACCTCTCCTGGGGCGATGTGTCGCATCCGCGCGTGACCCTCGTCGGCAAGGGCGTGTGCTTCGACACCGGCGGCCTCGACCTCAAGCCCGCCGACGGCATGCGGCTGATGAAGAAGGACATGGGCGGCGCGGCGCATGTGCTGGGCCTGGCGCGCATGATCGTGCGCGCCAGGCTGCCGGTTCGGCTGCGCGTCCTCGTGGCGGCGGTCGAGAATTCCGTCTCCGGCAACGCCTTCCGCCCGATGGACGTCATCGAGTCGCGCAAGGGCCTGACCGTCGAGATCGGCAACACCGACGCCGAGGGGCGGCTGATCCTCGCCGACGCGCTGCACCTCGCCAGCGAGGACAAGCCGGCGCTGATCGTCGACATGGCGACGCTGACGGGCGCCGCGCGCGTCGCGCTCGGCCCCGACCTGCCGGCGACCTACTGCAACGACGAGGAGGTCGCGGCCGCCCTCGCGCGGCACGCCGAGGCCGAGGCCGACCCGCTCTGGCGCCTGCCGCTGTGGAAGCCCTACCGGCCGATGCTGGACAGCAAGGTCGCGGACCTCAACAACGTCAGTTCCGGGCCCATGGCCGGCTCGATCACGGCGGCCCTGTTCATGCAGGAATTCGTCGGGCCGGGCATCCCCTGGGTCCATCTCGACGTCTATGCCTGGAACGCCAGCGCCCGGCCGGGGCGGCCCGAGGGGGCGGAGGTCCAGGCCCTGCGCGCGCTTTTCGGACTCGTCGCGGAACGTGCTAACAAGGCCTCAAGTTGAAACGCATGCGTCGCGCATCCTGTTAGAGCTCCGAACCTGACCGGTGCGCGCCGTGGCAGGAAGCCAGGCGAGCATCATGACGAGCGATCCCCAGGCGCCACCCAATGGCGCCGAGCCCGCGGACGAGGAAGGCGGCAACGGCGAGGCCAAGGCCGCGGACGCGAGCACGCATTTCCTGTTCAAGCACCGGCTCTTCGCGGTGAAGGGCGCGCATTTCGCGGTCTCCCCGGCCACCGACGAGCCCGTCTACAACGTCACGATGGGCGAACTGAAGGTGTCGCTGACGATCCCGACGCTGGCCGCCGAGTTCAACCTCGGCGCCGACACGGACGACGGCAAGCTCCTGCGCATCGTCGCGCGCAGCCTGCGCTACGTGAAGCAGATCCGCCCCGGCGACTCGATCCCGCGCGAGATCCTCGACGGCACGTCTTCCTGGACGGTCGAGCCGCACCACCAGACCGTGGCGAT
>CANMWW010000217.1 GCA_947500965.1 Alphaproteobacteria bacterium | reverse complement strand
GGCACCGCGGTCGCGCTGCTCGGCGGGCGGCTCGCCGTCTACCGCGGCGTCGTCAACGCCGTGCTGCGACGCCTCGCGCGCGAGGGCGTGGCGGCGCTCGCCGGCACCTCCGCGCTCGACAACCTGCCGGCCTGGATGCGCGAGAGCTGGATCGCCGCGCATGGCGCGGAACAGGCCGCCGCGATCGCCGAGGCCATCGCCGCCGACCCGCCGCTCGACATCGTCGTGAAGTCCGGGGATCCCGCCGCCTGGGCCGCGGCGCTCGACGCCGAGCTGCTGCCGACCGGCACGCTGCGCCGGCGCGCGGGCGGCGTGCCGGCCGAGCTCCCGGGCTTCGCCGAGGGCGCGTGGTGGGTGCAGGACGCGGCGGCGACGCTGCCCGCGCGGCTGCTCGGCGACGTCGCGGGACGCGAGGCGATCGACCTCTGCGCCGCGCCCGGCGGCAAGACCGCGCAGCTCGCGGCGGCGGGCGCGATCGTGACGGCGGTGGAGCGCAGCGAGGGTCGGCTGCGCCGGCTGCGGCGCAACCTCGCGCGGCTCGGGCTGGAGGCGAATTGCGTGGCGGCCGACGCGGTGGCCTGGAGGCCGGCGCGTCCGGCGCCCCTGGTGCTGCTCGACGCGCCCTGCAGCGCCACCGGCACGGCACGGCGCAACCCCGACATGCCGCACCTGCGCATGCCGGAGGACGTCGCGCGGGTGGTGCCGCTTCAGGCGCGGCTGCTCGACGCCGCGGCGGACATGACGGCGCCGGGCGGCACGCTGGTCTACTGCGTGTGCTCGCTGCAGCCGGAGGAGGGCGAGGTGCAGGTCGACGCCTTCCTCGCGCGCCGGCCCGGTTTCGCGCGCCGGCCGGTCGATGCCGCGGAGATCGGCGGGCTCGCGGGATGCATCACGCCCGCGGGCGACCTGCGCACCCTGCCCTCGCATCTCGCCGAGGCCGGGGGGCTCGACGGCTTCCACGCCGCGCGGCTCGTGCGCGCGCTGGGGTGATGCGCGCTGGACTGATGCGCGCGGGGGCGCCCTCGGCTAGTGTCGCGCCCGTGACCAGGACGAGACGCACCGCGCTGCTGCTCCTCGCGGGCGCGCTTCCCGCGCTGGCGGGATGCGGCTTCTCGCCGCTCTACGGGCGCGGCGAGGATGGCGCCGTCACCGCGGAGCTCGCGAAGATCCGCGTGCTGCCGATCGCCAACCGCTCCGGGCAGATCCTTCGCAACCACCTGCTCGATGGCCTCACGCCGATGGGCGAGCCGCAGAAGCCGGAATACACGCTGCAGGTCGCGCTCGCCGAGCCGAACATGCAGGAACTGGGCATCTCGCGCAGCGAAAGCGTCGTGCGCTATGGCTTCTCGGCGGTGGCTAGGTTCCGGCTGCTCGACGCCGGCGGCACCGACCTGCTGCAGGGGGATGCTGGCGGCTCCTCCAGCTACCTGGTGACCAACTCCGAATTCGCCACGGTCAGCGCCCGCACCAGCGCCCGCGACCGGGTGATGGAGGAGATATCGAACGACATCAGGATGCAGGTCGCCACTTTCCTGCGCGTGCGCGCGATTGGCAGGAAACGCGCTCAGTAGCCCTGCAGCCTCGTCTCGCCGAGGTTCCTGAAGGCCACGCGGAAGACCACCGAGGTGTCGGGCGGGTTGTCGCGGTTTCCGGTGAACCGCCGCTGGAGGTCCGCGCCAAACAGGAAGCACTCGTCTTCGTAGATCAGCGTCGAGTTGAGCCTGAGCTGGCCGGCATCCTCGCCAATGGAGCGGGTCTCACGGAGCTGGAAGCGCCAGTTCTCGTCGATTCGCGTCGTGAGGCGCGTCGAGACCTGCTCGAGGTCCTGCGTCAGGCTGGGCGCGCTGCTCCGTTCGACGAAGGAATAGGAGAAGGCGAGGTTGATGGCCCGAGGGCCCAGCTGGATCCCGGCGGAACTGCGGACAGCGGAAAGATCGCTCTGGTCCAGCTGGAAACGGTAGGTGGCGCTCATCCACGCCACGGGCGAGACGAGCAACCGCCCTATGACGTTGGACGAGTGATCGGACAGACCCGAGGAAAGCGGCACGCTGCCATCCCTCTGGAACCTGTAGCTCTGCCCGAGGAACGCCGCGACGCGCGCGCCGCCCTCGAGTCGTCGCGTATCGGCGTTCATGCCATAGGTGACGCGCTGGCCGCCCTCGAGCCTGTCGATGCCGCTGTAGCGGTTGCGGCGGAACAGGTTCGTCTCGTCGAGGTCGATGCCGCGCGAGTCCTCGTTGGGGTATTCGTCCTGCTGTCCGAGCCGGGGCGCCGCGACGACGGAGACGATCGGCTCGACGATCGTCCGGAACGCCTGGTCCTGGCGCATGAAGGGCCAGCGCCATCCCAGCGAGGCCTGCGGGAAGACGCGCGTCTCGAGCCCATCGCTCGTCGGACGGAACCCGTCGTTCAGCGCACCGCGATCGGACACGTTGAAGACATCGCCCTGCAGCGTCGTGCCGAGCGTCCAGACCTCGCCGGTCGAGGCCGTGTAGGGCAGCGTGTAGCCGACGATCCCCGCCGTGCGCTGGGACACCGTGCCCTGCGTGCGCGAGATGCCGTAGGAGAACGAGCGGAAGTCGAAATAGCCGCCACGCGAATCGGGCTCCCCGATCCAGTTGTAGTCGAGCGTGGGAAGCACCAGCGGCGCCAGGCTCGGGTCATCTTCGACGCGCAGCCCCTGGAACGCATAGGCCTGCGCGCTCGCGTAGGACCGGCCGCCGAACCCCTCGACATAGGCGCGCGAGGTCAGGGTGTTGCGGTCGATGAAGCGGAAACGGTCGAAGAGCTTGTAGCGCAGCAGGTAGTTGTCGTGGCTGGTGCGGGCGAGGTCGAAGCCCCAGCGCCAGTCGTCGTCGATGTCGAAGCGTCCCGTGCCTGCGATGTGGCTGCGGATCGTCTCCTCGCCCGTGCTGCGGTTGCTGTCGTCGTAGATCGTGCCATTGGTGATCGAGCCGTTGAGGGAGATGGCGCCGGAGGCAAAGCGCTGCCGGTACTCGGCGGCAAGGACCGGGTTTTCCTTGGTGAAAAGGATCGGCTCGATGGTCATGTCGGCCGACGGACCGAGCGTCTGGTACCAGGGCTGGGCGTAGAACTGGCCGAGCACGTTCGACGTGCCGAAGGCCGGCGCGAGCAGCCCGCTCTGCCGCCGCACCGTGCCGTCGGGATGCTCCAGGTAAGGCATGTAGAACACCGGCACGCCGCCAAGCTCGAGCCAGGCGTCGCGATAGGAGACCGTCGCCTTCTCCTGGTCGTGGGTGGCCCGTGCGGCCTTGAGCTGCCAGAGCGGCGGGCGTGTCGGGTCGTCGCGGCAGAGCTCGCAGGGGCTGTAGACGACCTTGCGCAGGACGGTGGCATTGCCCTCGCTGCGCCGGCCCGCGGCCGCGGCGAGCCGCGACCAGTCGGCGAGCAGGGCGCGGAAGTTCTGGATCGCGCCCTCGCGCAGGTCCTCGGTCAGCTCCGCGTGGTCGGCGTAGATCGCGTCGCCCGTCGCCTCGACCAGCGACACGTTGCCGCTCGCGGTCACGACGTTGCGCCTGCGGTCGAAGGCGATCGTGTCGGCGCGCACGACGCGCCCGCCCTGCACGATCTGGACGTTGCCGCTCGCGGTCACGACGTCGCCGTCGCGATCGTAGGCGACCTGGTCGGCGGAAAAGACCGCGGGGCTGTTACCGGGCTGCTGGCCGCCCTGCGCCGGCGGTGGCGCAGGCCTTGCCTGGGCGAGCACGGGCGGCGAGGCCTCGCGCGGCGTCGGCGGGACCAGCACGGGCGCCGCTCCGCCCCGCGCCTGTCCCTGCCCCGCCGCCGCGATGGCGACGAGCGACAGCGCCAGGGACAGGGCCAGGCGGCGACGCCGCGATTCGTGGGACGACGATCTCACGCCGCGCTTATAGCGCGACATGCCCCCGGCCCCAACCGCGGCAAGGCGGAAATGCCTGCCCTGGCCCGCCCAGCCGCCCAACCACCCAGCCGCCTTGCCGCGCGAACGGCGCGCCTGCTAGGTACGCCGGGCAATCGCCATGACCCGCATCCCGCGCATAGCGCCCTCGATCCTCTCGGCGGATTTCGCGCGCCTCGGCGAGGAGGTGCGCGCGGTCGACCAGGCCGGGGCGGACTGGATCCATGTCGACGTGATGGACGGGCATTTCGTGCCCAACATCACGCTCGGGCCGATGATCGTGCAGGCGCTGCGGCCCTGCACCGCCAAGCCCCTCGACGTGCACCTGATGGTCTCGCCGGTCGACGCCTGGGTCACCGCCTTCGCCGAGGCCGGCGCCGACATCCTCACCGTGCATCCCGAGGCGGGCCCGCACCTGCACCGCACGCTCCAGCTGATCCGCTCGCTCGGCAAGCGCGCGGGCGTCGCGCTCAACCCGGCGACGCCGCCCGAGGCGCTGGACTACGTCATCGGCGACATCGACCTCGTGCTGGTGATGTCGGTCAACCCGGGCTTCGGCGGCCAGGGCTTCGTCGCGAGCCAGCTCGACAAGATCCGCGCCGTGCGCCGGCGCATCGACGCCTCCGGCCGGGCCATCGACCTCGAGGTGGATGGCGGCGTGAACGCGGAGAACGCGCGCGCGGTGGTCGAGGCCGGCGCCGACGTGCTGGTCGCGGGCTCCGCGACCTTCCGCGGCGGCGCCGGCGCCTATGCCGCGAACATCGCCCGCCTGCGCGGCGGCGCCTGACCCGTCGTGAAGGGCCTCGCGCGCTTCCTCTACGCCACGCCGCTCCACCGCCTGCTGCTGGCGGGCGGCGCGCCCGCCGCGCCGAAGGCCCTGCCCGCGCGCCCGCCGCGCGGCTCGGCCGCGCGCGGCCGCACGCTGCTCTCCGGCGCCGGGCTGCCCGAGCACCCGGACTGGCAGGCCGCGACCCTCGACCGCGCGACGCGCTCCGCGCTCAACGGCTTCGGCTGGCTGGCCG